>CAZEBL010000214.1:0-5128 GCA_964510325.1 uncultured Melioribacter sp.
CTCGGAATTATTGACTGAATGTAATAGTATGCACTATCGTAGTCAGCAAGATAGTCCGTATAAATCTTTGATAGGTGAAAAGCTGCCTCTGTAGTTTCTAATGTTCCTTTGTTAAATGCAGTCTTGATATATCGAAGCCCTCTCTCTTTATCCGATGTTAATCCTGTTAATTTAACAGCCCACTTTAAAAACTCAGGGACAAAGCTCATTGCATAATCGAAAAGACCGAGTCCGAGATAAGCATCATAAAATTTAGGATTTAATTGAATTGCTTTCTCCAAATAATCCACTGCATTTTTACTTGACCAGAAGGCATCAACAGAAGATTCGTTTACAGCATTTGCCATTGCTCTAAATAATTGAAGATTACCGGCAAGATGAAGTATCTTAATATTTTTATTATCCTCGTCAAGTATTTTATCAATTTTTTCCTGTGCTAATTCTGCAAATCTATTGAATACCTGATACTCACCTTTATCTTTTGAACCCAGATAGGTCCAGTAATAAATTTGTGCTATTAAGTAATAACCATGAGGGTCTTCCGGGTACAGGTCGATAATCCGGTTATAAATTTTTTCCGCACCATCTAATTCCATATTGTAAGCTTTACCAAGACCCTGGTTAATCAAAGACTGAAGACTCTGTGCCGATAATAACTTTGGAAGACAAAGAAATAGAATTATAAAAATGTACACTAAATTTTTCAATTCAATTTATTCCTTTTAGAGTTTTCAAATGCAGCTTTAACAAAATCTCTGAATAACGGATGAGCATTAGTAGCACGCGATTTCAATTCAGGATGAAACTGGCATCCAACAAACCACGGATGATCCGAAATTTCAATCATCTCAACCAATTTTTCATCAGGTGATAATCCGCTAAAAATCATCCCTGATTCTTCAAGCTGGTTTCTAAATTTATTATTTACTTCGTAACGATGACGGTGGCGTTCGGATATTTTAGGTTTTTTATAAGCTTCGTAAGCAAGAGTTTTCTTTTTTAATACACACGGATACGCACCGAGCCGCATTGAAGCACCTTTTACTTTTACTTTAATCTGCTCCGGCATAATATGAATTACATTAAAGCTATTATTCTTTGTGAATTCTGCACTGTTGGCTTTCTTAATTCCGCAGACATTCCTTGCATACTCAATTACTGCACATTGCAAACCAAGACAAATACCAAAAAAAGGAATTTTGTTTTCCCGGGCATATTTAATTGCCGAGATTTTACCTTCTATTCCCCTCTCTCCAAATCCACCTGGTATTAAAAGTCCATGGTAACTTTTCAAAATAGTTTCTGGACCTTTATCTTCAATTTCTTCTGAACTTATAAAATCAGCTATAACTTTTACACCATTTTCAGCACCAGCATGAACAAATGCTTCAGAAATACTTTTGTAAGCATCTTTATTCTCTACATATTTGCCGCAGACAGCTATCTTAACTGTGTCTGAAGGATTTTTAATCTTCTCAACGAAACTTGTCCATTCATCAAGATGAATATTAATATCCGGCAATTTCAATCTTTCGAGTATTACGCTATCCATATTCTGATTAAATAATACAAGCGGGACTTCATAAATAGTAGAACAATCGTGTGCAGAGAACACAGCTTCTGAAGGAACATTTGTAAAGAGTGCAATTTTTTCTCTAATATCTTTTGCTAATTTCCCTTCGGATCTGCACACTAAAATATTCGGTTGGATTCCAAGTTCAAGAAGATTTTTAACACTGTGCTGTGTTGGTTTTGTTTTCATTTCTCCGGCTGAACTTATATAAGGAACAAGAGTAACATGAACACTAATGGCATTTTTACGCCCCATTTCCAGCATAATCTGGCGCATTGCTTCAATAAATGGTAAGCTTTCAATATCCCCAACAGTTCCGCCAATTTCAGTTATAATAATATCATATTTACCGCTCTCACCGAGTGTTTTCATTCTTTTTTTAATTTCATCAGTTATATGCGGAATAACTTGAACAGTGGCACCTAAAAAGTCACCTCTACGTTCTCGAGTAATAACTTCTTCATAAACCTGTCCGGTAGTAGTGTTATTAGAGCGTGACATATCTACATCGAGAAATCTCTCATAATGTCCCAGGTCTAAATCGGTTTCAGCGCCGTCATCTGTAACATATACTTCGCCATGTTGAAAAGGATTCATTGTACCGGGGTCAACATTAATATAAGGGTCGAATTTCTGGATAGTAACGCTATATCCGCGCAGTTTAAGTAATAATCCTATCGATGAAGCTGTAATTCCTTTTCCCAAGGATGATACTACTCCACCAGTAATGAAAATATATTTTACTTTTTTTTTGAAGGGCATGTTAGATCAATTTTTGGATAGAAAATGTTGGAATCAAAAATAAAAAAAATTCTTTATATGTCTATCAAATTATGTCAATTATTTAAAAAATATTTTACTCGCTTAAAATTTCAATCTCGCCATCTTCAGGAATTTCGATATAATATGTTTTTTTACCGGGATTCGGTAAAATATTATCTCTTAACCATGGATTAAATATCTTCAATATTTTGTAATTGATTCCTTCTTCCTTTGCAAAAAGAGCTAAATCCTTTAATTCTTTCTTAACCGCTACCTTATTTGTTTTTATCGGTCTATAAAGATCTTCTTCATTCAGTGTAAAGCCATATTTCCATGGATCAGTAAAAATTTCTTTAATTGCCAGAAGCCTAAAAACAAATCTGTTAGTCTCTTCAACTAAAAACAAATTATAATAACTGCGTGATTTTTGTCTGCCGATTTGTTTATCAATTCCATTCATTCCAAAATTATAAGAAGCAGCAGCCATCGTCCAATTTCCATATTTCGAATATGCTTCTTTCAAATATTTACATGCAGCTTGAGTTGCTTTTTCGAGATTATATCTTTCATCAACTTTGTCATTAACTTCTAAACCATAATTTTTTGCAACCTGGGGCATTAATTGCCAGAATCCCGCAGCTCCGGCTGGAGAAACTACATTGGTTAGACCGCTTTCAATTACAGCAAGGTACTTAAAGTCATTTGGAATGCCATTTCTTTTCAATATCGGTTCAATAACGGGGAACCAGCGATTTGCTCTTTTAAGATATAAAATTGTTGCAGATGACCAATGAACATTAACAAGTAACTCTCTCTCCATTCTTTCATTTACATCAAAATCATTAAGAGGAACCTTTTCACCACAAAAATCAATTTCTGAAGGAACCGGTGGATTAAATACTCTATGTTCGTTATTAAGATGAACAATTATTTCTTGAGGAGTATGATTTGTTATTGTAGATATTTTTTGAACTATGACTACAGCAGATACAGTTATTAATATTGCCAGTGCCGCGATGATATAAAATATTTTTTTATCCATCTATCTCTACTCTTGAAAAAAATAGAAAAGGGTGAATTTAAATTCACCCTTTCCAATTATAAATTGGAGTGTCTTATTACTTTTTACCAAATGCAACTTCTTCCAGCATTGCAGTTGTTAATGATTTAGGTCTTTCGATTGGATAACCTAATGCTCTTGCCCAGATAATATTACTGCAGACTCCTAATGCTCTACCAATTCCAAATAGCACAGTGTAGAATTCATATTCTTTTACGCCATAGTACCATTGAATAACACCTGACTGAGCATCAACATTCGGCCATGGATTTTTTGCTTTACCTTGTTCAAGTAATATAGGCGGAACAACTTTAAAGAGTAAGTCCACATATTTGAATAATGTATCATTTGGTAAATGCTTAAGACAAAACTCTCTCTGGGCCATATAACGTGGATCTGTTTTTCTAAGCACTGCATGACCATATCCGGGGATTACACCAGTTTTTAAAGTTTCGTAAACAAAATTTTTCATCTCTTCTTCTGTTGGAACCTTACCGCCCATTTTTTCCATTACTCCATGTAACCATCTTAATACTTCTTCGTTTGCTAAGCCGTGTAATGGACCAGCCAAACCGTTTAACATTGCACTTATTGCATAATAAATATCTGATAAAGCACTTGCAACTAAATGACCGGTATGAGCACTAACATTTCCACTTTCATGATCACTGTGAAGAATGAAATACATTCTTGCTACTTCATCGTATGGTTTAGCAATTCCCATCATGTGAGCAAAATTACCTCCAAAATCGAGCTTGGGATCAGGTGGAATTATATCACCATTTCTATATTTGAGCCGATAAATAAATGCAGCTATTTCCGGTAATTTAGCAAGAAGATTCATTGCATCTTCGTAATAATATTCCCAATAAACATTTTTCTTAACACCCTCATGATATTTTTTTACGAAGAGTGAATCTTTGTTCATGGAAAGAATTGCTGCTGAAAACATTGTCATCGGATGTGAATCTGCCGGCATCGATTTTAATATATTGAATACATAATCAGGTACTTTTCGTCTTGAATTAAATTCCTCTTTAACTTCATCAACTTCCTTTGAAGTTGGCATTTCACCAGTTAATAGAAAATAAAAGAATCCTTCTACTGATGGCATCTCATTACCGGCATCTTTAGGTAATTTTTCAAACACTTCAGGGATTGTTAAACCTCTGAATCGAATCCCCTCAAATGGATCGAGATAAGAAACATCGGTCACTAAACTTTTTATGTCTCTCATTCCGCCAATAATTTGGCCAATGTTTACTTCATCAACTTTTACATTGGAATACTCTTTAAGAAGCTTTTCGGTTCTAGGTTTTTCAACCAGAATTTTTTCTTGAAGCTTTTGTTTTAATCCGGACATAATTCCTCCGTGATAAAATGAATTAGATTTGTTTATTTATATTCAGGTGTTGACAGATGTCCGATTTGATTTAATATTTTTTCTTTTGCATTATTAGCACTCAAAACAGCACTTTCAATTGTCGCCGGTAAAGATGGAATAGTCCAATCACCAGCAAGAATCAAATTTTCAAATGGTACTTCTATTTCCTCTCTACTACTAATAGAATTAATATCCGGAATAAAAGTAGCACGTTTTTCTTTAATAACTTTAAAATCTTTTACTAAACTTGATTTGAATATAGGAAAAAATATCTCTAAATCCGAATATATCAATTCAAGAATTTCTTTGTCAGAATAGTCTTTATACAAATCTGCATTACTAATTGTTA
>CAZEBL010000215.1:0-5123 GCA_964510325.1 uncultured Melioribacter sp.
AATAAGATTGGTGTAGTTACTTTTGATAAACCTTCGCTAGATATATCTGTAAAGGAATTGGAAGAAACTTTTAACGCAGTCCAGTCATTTCTGATTTTACTTATTTACATATCTTTAGGAATAATTGGTTATAGAAAGTATAAAGCGGTCTCAAATAAATTTATTCAATTCATTATTCTGATTTTGTATTTAGCAATTTTCAGGGTAATGCTTTTCTATTTAGGAATTCCATCCGCATTCATACATAACGAACTGACCGATCCTTCTAATTTTTCATCGTCATTTGCATTTGGCGTTGTCCGTTCTCCACTCGATTTTTTTATTTCAGTGTTCGGATTGTTTGTTGTTGTAATTATCGGATTTAATAAGCTTAACAATTATCTTGAAACGAGGGTTACAAAAGGAAATATATATAGGTTCACATTAGTATTCATAGTATCAGCTTTTATTATTATGATAATGTACCGAAGTGTTGGTGCGTCACTAAGAAGCGTAGTATTCGATTCAACAATAAGATATTTCAAAGAGTTTTCGTTAAGACCTTCGCCGTCAATATTATTGATGGGTCTAAACATTCTTTTGCTCGGTTTTTCGGCATTAGTTTTTTCTCTTTTATTACTAAAGTGGAGTTTCACGGAATTTCCATCAAACCGATTTGATCTAAAATCAGTATTAATATTATTTGTTGTATTTCAAATGTTAGGATTAACATTCGACCTGTTCCAGGTTCAACCTCAAGGCACTCCACTTATAAGAGGATTATTTATTACTCTATTGTTTCTGCTTGGATATTTATCTTATAGAAAAGTCCATAAGAGTATCTATTACGTTTATTACGGATTTGCTTCGTCTGTAATAATTGTCAGTCTGTTTGTTTATTATAATTCCGAGATCGAAAGGGAATCTCTAAAAACAGTTGCATACGACCTTACAAGAAGAAACCAGAACATATATGAGTTTATACTTTCTCAAACGCTTATTCAAGCTAAGGAAGACAATGAAATAACCCGGTATGGAGAAGGTGATGTAAATTATTCTGCCATTGCATTTGAGATATGGAATAAAAGTCTCCTCTTCCGCGAAAATATTCCATCATCAATTTCTTTTTATAATGAAGGTAGTGAGCTGCTTGGAAGATTTAGTAATTATACTTCAATGATAAATGTTAATCCGGAAAAATATTTTTCCGTAGGAACTGAGCAACCGAAAATTTACATCGAGAAAAATATCTATGGCACTGATGATATGTTAATTGGTTTAACCCCCATAAACGGAATAGATGGGACGAAGAAATATTTAGTTGCAACAGCACTTTTTAATAATTACTATTTAGGCGAAGAGGTATTACCAAAATTTTTAACTGTTACCCGTGAAGGATTGACTTCCGCAACGGATTATAAGAACCTTAAAATATTTGTCTTTTCTGATAACGCACTTGTTAATACTTATGGCAATGTATTTCTTAATAGTTCCGAGGCATCAGAATTATTAGCCGGTGTAAATGAAAATTTTAATGAAACCTGGAAGAGAATGGATATAAAAGGGGAATCGCATCTTGTATTTATTTTACGACCCCGTGAAAGAAACAACGAGATAATTGCAGTGGCTTTAGAGGAAAGACGATTTGCTTGGAACCTATCAAACTTCTTTAAGGTATTTTTTGTTCATGCTCTCATCATTTTATTTTCGTTCCTTATATATGCGGTGCGGAATTTCGGTAAGTGGAAAGAGTATTTCCAGAGTTACAAAACCAAACTTACATTTGCATTCATTCTTGTTTCTGTAGTCCCGCTTTTAATTATTGCTGCTTATATCAGGAATATTAACGAGATTAAAAATGAGGAACTAATTAATAGTTATTTAAATGAATACGCAGAGCAAATTAATTCATATTATAATAAATACAATACTACTTCAAACCTTTCTTTGCAATCCCTTTTCGAGAAAGCTAACATAGATTTGAGTATAAACTTCAATTGCTACGATGGGAATAAATTAATTTTTTCAACTCAAAAATATTTTTATGAATCAGGTATTCTTTCCTCTACTTTAAACCCGGATCTATTTGTTAATTCAATATTAATGGGTGGTAATAAAGTATTTCTGAAAGAGAATGCAAATGGTGAAAATTATTTTTCAATGTATTTGAATTTAGGAAGCACACCCGAGCCTCTTTTTGTAAATATTAACACTCTGATGAATTCAGTTTCCATTCCTTTAACAGATGTTGAGCTGGATATTTTCCTCTTTGGTATACTCGCTGTAGCATTAGTACTATTAATCTTTTTCAGTACCATTCTTGCAGATCAAATATCATCGCCAATTCGCAGATTAACGCATGCTACAAGATCTATTGGCGGCGGCGACCTTAACTTTGAAATTGATGAACGTGGGTCCGGAGAAATTGAAGAACTTGCTAAAGGGTTTAATATGATGATTCGTAAATTAAAGAAGAGTCAGATTGAACTTGCACAGCTAGAAAGAGAAACAGCGTGGAAGGAAATGGCGAAGCAGGTTGCTCACGAAATTAAAAATCCGCTTACTCCAATGAAACTCTCCGTGCAGCAATTAATGGCTGCTTACCGGGATAAATCCCCAAAGTTCGATGAGATTTTTGGCAATGTTACTAATACGGTTATAAATCAGATTGAAGCATTAAAAAATATTGCATCAGAATTTTCCAGCTTTGCACGTATGCCCAAATTATCAATAGAAAGAATTAATATAATCCCGATCATCAATGAAACAGTAAATTTATTTGCAGATGAAAAAGGGAAAATAAGTTTTAAGTGTAATACCGATTCAATCTTTGTAAATGCTGATGCAGATCATTTGAGTCGTGCAATTATTAATCTAGTTAGAAATTCACTTCAAGCTAATTCTTCAAGTGTTGAAGTTATCGTAACAACGCATTTAGATTCATGTGAAATTAGAATTAAAGATAACGGAACTGGAATAAGTCCGGACATATCGGAGAAAGTATTCGAAGATAGTTTTACAACAAAGCCGCAAGGGATGGGGCTTGGATTAAGTATGGCAAGAAAATTTATTGAAAGTATCGGTGGTGTCATTTCAATTGAAAAATCAACTCCCGAAGGAACAACATTTTTAATTATAATTCCTGTTGCCGATTAATGAAGACCTTAACACCATATCAAAATGCAGCATTGGATTACAAATCCAATATTTTGCTTTCTGCTAATGCGGGTTCGGGTAAAACATTTGTTCTTTCCAAACGATTTGTAGAAATACTGTTAAATGAGGAAGTAGGGATTGAAAACATTGTTGCAATAACATTCACTGACAAAGCAGCCGGTGAACTTAATAAAAAAATAGCCGATGAATTTGAACTGAGAATTAAATCAGAAACCGATAATAACAGAATAAAAAAGCTGGAGCAATTAAGACGGCAATTAGTATCAGCAAATATTTCCACAATTCATTCATTCTGTATAAGTATTCTAAAAGAATTTGCCCCCGAAGCCGGTATCGATGCTAATTTTATTCCTATTGACCAATCGACATCCGATGAATTGATCTCTCTATGCATTGAAGAATCCTTCAATAAAATGATTTCAGATGATAGATATGAGAAATCAATAAAGTACCTTATTAGATTTTTTGCTTCTAAGAATATGCTTGCTCAAAAAATAAATGAAGCGATTGGACAGAGAAAGATTATTACTCAGCACATAATTGAATATTATAATAAAGACAAATCAGATTTTATCTTATACCAAAAAAGTATTTTTGAAAAATATTTCAATCAGCTATTCGGTAACAAAATTCTTTTTATTGCTGATGATGTTGACCGGATAAATGAATTCGTCTTAAAAAGAAAACCCGAAAATGAAATAGCTCTTAAAATTCTTCCTCTTACTAATCAAATAAGAAGTGTAAAATCAATCCCGGAAAAAATTAATTTACTTAATGAAATTAGTGAATTAATTCTTACACAAAAGGAAGAAGTAAAAAACCGCGGATACCTTGCATGGGAACGAGAAACTTTCAAAAATGAGATTGATAGGATAGAAAATTTCCTACAGAATGTTAATCCAATTCTTAAATCGGATTTTAGTACGGAATGCGTAAATGAATATTATACTTTCGGTAACCACTTTATAAAAGTATTTAACTCAGTTCTTGATTCTTATGTGAATAAAAAATTAGAAAAGGGCTACATAGATTTTGAAGATATACTCCTGCTTACACAAAACATTATTCAACGCGACGATGTAAAGGAATTTTTACGGAATAAATTCAAATATATAATGATTGATGAATACCAGGATACGAATGAAATTCAATACCAAATATTTATGCCGATTCTCGATCAATTGAGAGAAGGAAATTTGTTTGTAGTTGGCGATGAGAAACAAAGCATTTATATGTTTAGAGATGCAGAACTGGAGATATTCAATAAAACAAAAAGCGAAATAGAAAAACTTGATGAAAGGGGAAAACTTCTTCTGCTCCCTCATAGCTTCAGGATGGCACCCCAATTAGTTCTATTTACAAATAAATTATTTAAGGAATTATTCAAAGATCCTGAACCTGTATTAAATGAAGTTGGTTACAGCGAGCTTATATGTGCAAAAAATGAAAACGAAATTGGTTCTGTTGAGTTCCTGTTAACTGATCAGGACTCAGAATTTACTGAAGCAGAAATTGTTGCTTCTAAGGTTGTTGAGCTTGTAACTACTAAAAAAGTGGAGCTAAACGAAATAGCCATCCTTTGCAGAAAACGAAGTATGTTTTCTGAAATTGAGAGTGCATTTGTAAAGAACAACATACCTTATACTGTTCTTGGTGGCAAAGGATTTTATCAAAAGCAATCCATAAGCGATATCTATAACTATCTTAGTTTCCTTATCAATAATGATGATGATGTAGCTTTAATAGGCATATTACGTTCTCCATTCTATAATATTTCCGATTCGATGTTGTTCGAAATATCATTGGAGGAAGGAGAAAATTTCTTTTCTAAATTAAAGATCTATTCTGCTAAAAATGATGATATTAAAAAAGTTGTAAATTCGTTAAATGAACATCAGCGTTTGCTATTAAGTACTGAAGTTTTCACTCTTATTAGAAAAATTCTTTCTGATAGAGCTTACTGGTCG
>CAZEBL010000216.1:0-5060 GCA_964510325.1 uncultured Melioribacter sp.
AGGAGCAATGATTATAGGAAGCCCTAATGCTGTATAAAAAGAAAGCTCACTTGGCTTTGTCCATAAGATATCAGTTTCGTGCATAGCGTTATTAAACTTTTCGAAATAATCTTCCATCGAATCTGAGTAGATAATTTCTATTTGTGAATCATCTTCTGTAATTTGTTTTTTTATGGAATAGAAATAGTCGCTAACATTTTGTTTTGTTCCGGCAATCAAAATCAGCTTTACTTCGTTACTGAGAATTTTATTCTTAAGACTGAATGCTATTTTACCACCAATTTCCTTAAGAGCCCCGGCACCGCCAACAGCATATGAGAGAGTCAATTTACTTTTAATATTTTCGTTGTAGTTGTTATTACCTAAAAAATGTTCAACATTTTTTTCGTGACGACCCCTGAATACTTTTCTTGGATCGAGGTTAACAAGCCGCCGTCCAAGATTTCTTTTCAAAGTGGGCATCTCTTCGCCACCAATTAATTCAGTCGGAAGTGGAAAGCCGGTTATAAAAATTCTTTCATCAGGTACACCATAAGCTTTTAATCGCTGTGCTGCTTTACCGCAAGGCGCAAAGTAGTGAATACTACTTTCCCATGGCTGGCGTGCAACCCAAACACGGTTTAAGTCCGCGTCGCATATAATACAATACACATTATGAAAACCTTTCATATCTGCTGCGATTGCAGAAGCGTAGAATGATGTAACGATTGGTAAGTTTTGGGATTTTACTTTTTCGAGCATTGCAGAACACAAACCCTTTTTTATACTCGATTCGAGCAAGTCAACCTGGAATGTTGCATTGGATAAATCTCTCATCGGGTAATAGGAAGGAATGTGAAGTAATGCGTCCAATAAATTGAAGATTGGTTTTCCGATAATTGGAATCCCTTTTGCGCGCGACATAAATTCATAAGCACCCAGAACACGTTTCCATAATTTTTCTTCATTCTTAGATGCAGCTTCACCAGCACCGACAGTAATTATTTTTTCTTCGGCGATATCTCTCAATGGATAAACGGCACGCTGATGACCATAGCCCATTGTTGCAGATATAACCCATGCTTTAACTTCGTTAATCATATTATGCTTTGGTTTTTGAACTTAGCGGTGTCGGGTTAGAATACTTACTCAATCAATACTTTCATCTTCGTCCAAGAATTTTATCTATTATCAAACTTGTATGCGCTCCGGTTTCACCGGTGCTCGGAGAAACACCCTTACCCAATAATTCGTTTACTACCAATTGAATAAGTGGTTGAGCAACATGCGGTGGATGTTCAATATCTATTTCTTCAATTTTGTCATCATTATAGAGTCTTACCGGTTCATTCGAAAATGTTGGATAGATTATTTTCCCTTTAGCACCAAGTATCTCTGTTTCATCTAAATTGTTATAGGCATTGAACGACCAGATTCCATTACCGCAGATTCCGTTTTCGAAAATAAATGTTGCAGTAACAGTATCCTCTGCTTTATATAGTTTTGATTGATTAAGAGCATAACCCGATGCTTTACTAATTTTACCGAGTAAGAATTGAATTAGATCGATCATATGAGAACCAAGATCGCAAAAGTAACCGCATCCGGCAATTGCTGGATCAACACGCCAGTTATCCGGACTTAAATCCTTCTCTGATGATTGCTGAAAAAATTTAATTGAGACTGAGCGAATTTCTCCTATTCTGTTTTCTTCCAGAAGGGACTTAATTTTTAAGAATCGTGGTAATGCTCGTCTGTAATATGCAACAAAAAGAGGAACATTAAATTTGCGGCAAGCTTCTACCATTTCGGTGCATTCGTTATAATTAAGTGCCATCGGTTTTTCAACATAAACAGGTTTGCCCGATGAAGCCACAGCAATGGTATATTCTTTGTGTGTCGAAGGGGGCGTTGCAATATAAACAGCATCAACATCGGGATCGTTTATCAATTTGTTTGCATCATTATACCATTTGGGCACATTGTGGCGCCTTGCATAATCTTCTGCAAGTTTTCCATTCCTTCTCATTACGGCAATAAGTTCAGAACCTTCCGATTTCTGAAATCCGGGTCCGCTTTTTACTTCTGTTACATCCCCGCATCCAATAATTCCCCATCTAATTTTTGATTTCATTCGGCAATAAGATTTATTTGATCGGATTTATATACAATTAATTTCTCATGAGTAGAATCATTTGCGGCATTTATCATTGCATCGGCAACTTTCTCTGCTTTTATAGGTTTGTATTTTTTTAATGATGGAATTATTCTACTAACTAAATTTGATATTGTAATTCCAATTTTCTCCCCCGGTCTTGGTTTTTCTCTTTCACCAATAAGAGCTGCCGGTTGAAATATTACAATTTTACTGAACGGTATTTCGGACACAGCATAATCAAGAGCACCTTTCATTCTAAGATAAAAATTTGGTGAGAACCTGTTAGCACCAATTGAAGAGACAAGAAAATATTTTTGAACATGATTTTCAGCTGCCGCTTTTGCAATTTCATATTGATAAGTATAATCAACAAGGTATTGCTTCTCTTTACCGCCAGCTTGCTTAATTGTTGTACCGAGTGTCGAGAATAATTCATCTCCCGATATTTTATCTCCCCACATTTCGATCAAATTAAAATCTACTACATATTCAAGAAGTTTAGGATTCTTAATTCCGGTTGTTCTTCTTGTAAAAACTTTTACGCTACTATATCGAGGATCATTAAGTAATTTTTTAACAAGAAGCTTTCCTATTAGACCAGTTGCTCCGACAACAATAGCCGTTTTAAGATTTTGTTCCGCCATGCTTCAAAGAATTGTTATGAAATGTGAAGCTCTTTAAATTAAGTATAAACTTAGCTCAAAGATAATAAACAAAAAGCTAATCTATTAAATAAAGATAGTTCGGAAGTTTAATAATGTAGCCGGAATACCCTCCATAAAAATCACTCATCTGATCACCGATATTTGCAATTATGTTGAATCCTTTTTGAGTGAGCTCTTTTCTTTTTGCAAGTTTAAACTCGGCAGCCGTTAAATTTCTCTCCTCTTTGTTGCGTACTATAACCGTATCGAATTTTGCATACCCCTGATCAACTAGATTTTTAATTGTTGCCTGGTATGAATCGTCATTTCTTCCGGAGATAAATACCACGCCGATATTCTTCTCCAGCAGAAAATCGTAAAATCTTTTTGTTTGCGGAATTGCAACCGCATCCGATTGTTTAAGCCATTCAAGCCAGATATCGTAATAATATCCAAAATCAATTTCTTTGATATGCTGATAATTTGCCAGCGATGTTTCATCAATATCAAAAATTACTGTCGGCTTTTCCGGTAATTTTAATCCGGCGATATGATCTATTGCTTTATCAATAATTACTTTACAATCTTTTTCATAATTACTGGACTCATAATAATTCTGAACAACTTTTTTTGCCGCGCCCAGATTTACAATTTCATGAGTATTATTATTTGAACATCTTACAAACAGAACCGTCAACAAAACAATAATAAATACGGATTTATAATTCACTACGCATTCCTTTCTAATCTTTTTATAAAATATACTTACTCAAATCCCTGTTCTTAACAATCTTATCTAATTTACTGTTAACCATCTCGCCGGAAATTTCCACTTCGGATTTAGGCATTTTATCCGGCACTTCAAACAAAATATCTTCCAGTAATGTTGTAAGAATTGTATGCAACCTTCTTGCGCCAATATTTTCGACCTGATCATTAACCAGAGCAGCTGTTTTTGCAACTTCCTTTATTGCAGAATCAGTAAATTTAATTACAACACCTTCCGTTTGAAGAAGTGCAGTATATTGTTTTAGCAATGCATTTTGCGGAAGAGTAAGAATCTTTATGAAATCTTCTTCCGTTAAACTCTTTAGTTCAACACGAATCGGGAATCTTCCCTGAAGTTCAGGAATTAAATCCGAAGGTTTTGATACATGAAACGCACCTGATGCAATAAACAGAACATGATCCGTCTTAACCGGTCCATATTTAGTGTTAACAGTAGAACCTTCAACTATGGGAAGTAAATCCCTTTGAACACCCTCGCGGGAGACATCGGGACCTTGCTGACTTTTAGCACCGGCAATTTTATCGATCTCATCAATAAAAACAATTCCTGATTCCTGAACACGTTTAATTGCTTCTTTCTGAACAGCTTCCATATCAATCAATTTTTCTGCTTCTTCCTGTGCAATAATTTTACGTGCTTCTTTTATTGCAGTCTTTCTTTTCTTCTTCTTTTTGGGGATCATACTGCTGAACATTTCCTGTAGATTCATAGACATATCATCCATACCCATTGGTCCCAGCACCTGCATACCGAATGCGGGGGAGGTTATGTCGAATTCAATCATCCGGTCGTCAAGTTCACCATTGCGTAATTTTTCTCTCATCCATTCGCGCGTTTTCTCGTTTTGAATTTCTTCGCTCTCTCCGTTTTCATCACCGGCAGAAGATTTTTTAATTGGTGGAATCAATTGATCGAGAATTTTTTCTTCTGCCATACGCTCCGCCTTTTCCTGAACAGAAGCAGTTTTTTCTGACCGAACCATTGTAACCGCAAGCTCGGTAAGATCACGTATCATCGATTCAACATCTCTACCGACATAACCGACTTCAGTGTATTTGGAAGCTTCAACTTTTATAAACGGTGCGCCGGATAATTTAGCAAGCCGTCTTGCAATTTCCGTTTTACCAACTCCTGTGGGTCCGATAAGAATAATATTATTAGGCATTATTTCTTCTTTAATTCCCTCTTCAACCTGCTGACGTCTCCACCTGTTTCTAAGAGCAATTGCAACAGCGCGTTTAGCATCGTTCTGACCGATAATATATTTGTCTAATTCCTTTACAATCTGAGTAGGAGTTAAATTTTTCATTAGTTCGCCGTTATCCATTTTCTTTTTCCTCATTTAGAAATCTCTTCAACTGTTATTTTGTCGTTTGTATAAATACAAATTTCCGAAGCGGTTTTAAGAGCTTCTTCAACAATTTCTTTAGCAGAAAGCTTACTATACTTTTTAAGCATCTTTGCAGCAGCGAGCGCATACATTCCACCG
>CAZEBL010000217.1:0-5055 GCA_964510325.1 uncultured Melioribacter sp.
ACTTATGATTCGATACTCCTTAAATATGGAAATGATTATACTAAATTCAGGATTAGTAAAGACTACAAATTTCTTGTTGAGGGTTTAAATGATGCTCTTGAAGAAGTAAGGTACAATACACCTTTAAGAACTACATTGGTTCTCCATACAGATAGAGTTAGAACCGAAGGTGCAGATCTGCTTAAAGCAATGCTTACCGGCGATGGAACTCCCGAAGGAAGCTCGCCCTATTATGCTGTTTCATGGGAGAATACTAATAATAATTTTACAGCATTATTAACTGAATCAAATAAAGAACGGCTCACTATAGAAATATTTTCATTTGATACTGAAAAAACCGACATAATTGCAAGAATCTGGCAAT
This sequence comes from uncultured Melioribacter sp., assembly GCA_964510325.1. GTDB lineage: Bacteria > Bacteroidota > Ignavibacteria > Ignavibacteriales > Melioribacteraceae > DSXH01. The sequence continues at coordinate 365 of CAZEBL010000217.1, forward strand.
TGCAGAATGGAGAATATCATCTTTTATATAAGAATATTAAGGGAGATGTACTCTCTAAAGAAAAATTAAAAATTAATTATGTTGGTCAAAGAATTAATATTTCATTAATACCTCGTCAAGTGATAATAATAGATATGGAAAAAATTAAATAAAAATGTTTGCAGTAAGAGAGAGTAATGAAAATTGATTTATTAATACTTTTTTCCTTTTTCTCAGGATTAATTGCTTGCAGCACAGGTTCAAAACTAATTCCACAAATTGAGTTTGAACCGGAATTTATCTATCCGGTTGAAGCAATCGAAAAAAATATCGAAGGCGATGTTCAATTGCTTTTATTAGTTAGTAAAGAAGGAAATGTAAAAGAAGCGAAAGTAAAAAATAGCTCCGGTTTTAAGATTCTTGATGATGCAGCAATTAATTTTGGTAAGAAAATAAAATATATCCCTCTCGAAAGTATTGGAATTTATGAAGAGATATGGATCGATACACCAGTTCAATTTCGTCTTAAGAAAAATGGTTCTGGTGATTTCTATATCGGTAAAAAATGGGAAAGCGAAAAAGAAACATGGATTGATAAAGAGTTCGGTTACGAAATTACAAAATGGACTTCGGATAAATATGAAAGCTGGCATCTCTATTTTAATGTAGAATCATTTATAGATGAAAATAATGTGTTGATTTATTCAACACGAGCCGGCGGAATAAACCTTTTTCAATTAAATCTTATTGACGGCACTATAACTCAATTAACTAATCATTCCGGTAGAGTTGGTAATGTATGGCATTTACCAAAACTTAATAAGGTTTGGTACGAAGTTGATAAAACAATCCATGAATTGAATTACTTAACAATGGATAATCGTATTGTCTTTTCAGATAATAAAATTGATATTCGTTCATTTACGGTAACATGCGATGGCAATTATCTTATTTATTCTATAAATAAAAATCCGGGATGGAGTAGCGAGAATAGTACAGGTCCATTTGCAATAATGAAGCTTGATCTTCATTCGGGTGAGATAAAGCAAATCTCTCCTGATTATGGATTTACAATTAATCATTTACAGGCATCACCAACAGATTCTAATATAATTATTTATGCTTGGCAGCATCAATATAGAGAGGGTGGTGCAGGAATTGTTGGTAATACACCAATTCGTATCTGGTGGTTAAATGTTAACGGAGAAGATGGTGGTCCTGTAGTCCCTCAGGATTTTGGTTTACACCGCACACACGAATTCTGGTTTTACGATGGCTCACGAATTGGCTATTCAGCAAGATACTTATTTGGTCCCGATTCCGGTAAACAGTATTTAGGTTCTTGCAAATATGATGGTTCAGATAATTTCATGTTCGAAGCCCCTGTTGGTCCAGCCCATTCGCAAGTATTCAAAGATAATCAACATTGGGTTGCAGATCACTATAACGGAATGATTCTTACTCTATGGAAGTTCGATCGCGATAAAATTCTTAAAGAAGAAAAATTGTTCAGACATAATTCTACATGGAATGAACAGAAAGGTCATCCTCACCCTCACTTCAGTCCAGATGGAAAAAATATTCTATTTGGAACTGATAGAACAGGTAAGGGGCAGGTTTATACGGTAAAAATTGATATCGGGAAAGTAAAATGAAATTAATTTGGATAAACCGTTCCATGATTTTAATCTTTCTGTTAATTACACAACATGTGATTTGTCTCCCCAATTCCATCAGACCGGATACTTCAGCTTATGTCGGCAAAATAATTCCGGCTGAGTTCAAAACGTGGATTGACGATACAACGGGTTATGAAATTACCCAATGGACAAAAATCGGTAATAATAATCATTCATATTTTACAGTAGAGTCTTTTGTTGATGAGGAAACAGCCATTATCTTTTCTGATCGAACGGGTAAGAAACAACTTTATAAACTCTATCTTAAAGATGGTCAGATGATCCAGATTACCAATGCTTCGCAACTGGAAACCAACGGGATATATTTTCTTTCAAAATTTGGTACAATCTATTACTTCGATAGTAAAAAACTTTACTCGTTGGATGTAGAATCTTTAGAATCAAAATTTATTTATGACTTTATGGAATTTGAATTCTCCATTATATCATTTTCTGTTACATGCGATGGGAAGTATCTGGTATTTTCAGTTAATAAAAAGGAAGCATCACCAGGAAATCCGGAATACGGACCGTTTGCTATATATAAATTCAGTTTAACAGATAAATCAATTTCTCCGATTACACATGATCTCGGATTTAATATTGGTCATGTTCAAACCAATCCAACAGATCCGAATCTTATTATGTATTGCTGGCAATGGGATAAACCGGGCAGACCGAGATTGGTTGGGCACGCGCCAATAAGAATATGGTGGATTTCAATTGATGGAAATTCCGGTGGTCCAATTTCACAAGAATATGGAACACAACGAACACATGAGACTTGGAGTACCGATGGAAAATTGATTTCTTATATTTCCAAATACCGTTGGGGACCAAAAAAGGGAGAACAATTTATCGGTCTTCAATCAATAGATGGTAAGGTGAATCAAACCTTTGATATTCGTGTATCACCGGCTCATCAAAACTTGTATAATGACAATGAACATTGGATTGTGGATTTATTCAATGATGAACCAGTACTTGCTTTAATAAAAAGGGATGAAGAAAAAATAGAAGAAATAAAAATTTTATTTCGCCATAACTCAACTTTAATTGAACAAGATTCTCATCCACATCCAAGGTTTAGTTCGCTTGGGAAATATGTTCTTTTCAGTTCCGATAGAAGCGGTTCACCACAAGTCTATACTGTGAAAATTAATCTTGATAAAAAATAAGAGGTAAATAATGAAAATTAGATTGAAATTAATCATTGTAGCTTTATTACTTGTATCGGTAACAAATCACGCACAATTGAACTGGAAATATCTCTTTAACGGAAAAGATTTATCCGGTTGGGAACAGTTAAATGGCTTTGCCAAATACTATGTGCAGGATGGTATTCTTATTGGTGAAGCAGTTGTGGGCTCACCAAATTCATTTCTATGCACAAAAGAAAAATTCTCGGATTTTATTCTTGAGTTCGAAATAAAAACAGATACACAGTTAAATACGGGTGTCCAATTCAGAAGTGAAAGTTTGAAAGACTTTAAAGATGGAAGAGTGCACGGTTATCAGGTAGAGATTGATCCATCAGATAGAGCCTGGAGTGGGGGAATTTACGACGAAGCGAGACGGGGCTGGTTATATACCCTTGATGAAAATCCTCTTGGAAGAAAAGCATTTAAGAATGGCGAGTGGAATAAAGTACGGGTAGAGGCAATCGGAAACTCAATACGGACATGGATAAACGGAATCCCATGTGCAGATATAATTGATGATTTAACTAAGGAAGGATTTATTGGTTTACAGGTTCATGATATTAAAAATGATCCGTCAAAAAATGGTATTAAAGCAATGTGGAGGAATATTAGAATTGTAACTGAAAACCTTGAAAAGTATAAATCTTCAGAAGAAAAAATTCTCCAATACAACTATATCAAAAACACAATTTCGAATTATGAAAAAAATAATGGATGGAAATTATTATGGGATGGTAAGTCAACAGATGGATGGCGCGGTGCTAAGAAGGATAAATTCCCCGAGTATGGATGGGAAATAAAAGATGGAACACTTAATGTGATTGCATCTGGTGGAGCTGAATCCAGAAATGGCGGTGACATTATTACAACAAAAAAATATAAGAACTTTGAACTGATTGTGGATTTTAAAATTACCGAAGGTGCCAACAGCGGTATAAAATATTTTGTGGATCCTGAATTGAACAAAGGTGAAGGTTCTGCAATTGGTTGTGAATTTCAGATACTTGATGATGCAAAACATCCTGATGCAAAGCTTGGTGTTGAGGGAAATAGAACACTTGGCGCTTTGTATGATTTAATTCCACCAGTAAATAAAAGATTTAACGGTATTGGAATGTGGAACCGTGCAAAAATTGTTGTTAAGGGAAATCATGTTGAACATTGGCTTAACGGCTTTAAGGTTGTTGAGTATGAAAGAAATAACCAGATGTGGCGTGCACTTGTTAATTATAGTAAATACAAAATCTGGCCTAAATTTGGTGAACTTGAAGAAGGTCATATACTCCTTCAGGATCATGGCGATGCGGTATCTTTTATTAATATTAAAATTAGAGAATTAGAATAATAGGAGTGTCTCCAATGAAAAACACAAGAAGAGATTTTATAAAAAAATCTGCAATGGCGGCAGCTGGAATTGCAGTCGGTTCTTTGGGATTGAAAGCTAAAAGTTATGAAAGAATAATTGGTTCGAATGATAGAGTTATTGTAGGGATTGTTGGTTTTTCAGATCGTGCTCGCCAATCACTAATTCCTGCATTCATGAACTATGCTGATAAAATGAATTTCGAAATAAAAGGCGTTTCTGATATTTGGAATAGAAGAAGAGAAGAGAGCATCCAATATTTTAAGAAAGAATTTGATTCAAATGTAATTACTTACATAAACAATGATGAACTTTATAATGATAAAGATATTGATGCTGTTATAATTTCCACTGCAGATTTTCAGCATGCATTACATACAATAGAAGCTGCAAATAATAAAAAAGATGCCTACGTAGAAAAACCATTTGCAGAAACAATGGAGGATAACCGTCTGGCTTTGAAGGCTG
>CAZEBL010000218.1:0-5000 GCA_964510325.1 uncultured Melioribacter sp.
CAATACCTGTCAAAAATTGGCGGAGTCTATTCATCAGAATGGTGGTGGAGTAAAATTCTGCATTGTAAAAATTTTTCACCGGATGTTTTTAATGCAGCTTACAGCTGGGTTGAAATATGCGATTGGATTACAGCATTATTAGTTGGTGATTTATCCCCACAGAATATAAAACGGAGTGTATGCGCTGCCGGGCATAAAGCAATGTTTAATGATCTATGGAACGGATTACCTGATAAGGAATTTTTAGATACGCTTTCACCCGGACTCGGTGACCTACGGGACCGGTTATATAGCGTAGCATATACATCAGAAAATATTGCCGGATATTTATCGGAAAGTTGGGCAAGGAAATTAGGTCTATCAACAGAAGTAGCTGTTGCAGTAGGTGCATTCGATGCTCACATGGGTGCGGTTGGTGCTGGAATTACTACCGGTTCATTAGTAAAGATTGTAGGTACAAGTACATGCGATATTATGATTCATCCTCAGATAGAAAAATTAAGCGACGTGCCCGGTGTATGCGGAATTGTAAACGGTTCAGTTAGAAATGGTTTCTTTGGAATTGAAGCCGGTCAATCCGGCGTTGGTGATATTTTCTTGTGGTTTGTTAATAATCTTGTTCCTGAGAAATATGGAAAATCATCAGAAGAAAAATTTAAGAATCTCGAAAAAGCTGCTTCAAAATTGAAAGCCGGTGAAAGCGGTTTACTGGCATTAGACTGGAATAACGGCAACCGTACAATTTTAGTTGATGCGCGATTAACGGGCTTATTAGTGGGTCAAACACTTCATACTCAACCGCACGAAATTTACAGGGCATTATTAGAAGCAACAGGATTCGGTGCATTAGCTATAATTGACCGTCTTGAGGAGTATGGAGTGGAAGTTAAAGAGGTAATTAATTGCGGCGGACTTGCTGTTAAAAATTCTTTATTGATGCAGATCTATGCCGATATAATTGGAAGACCAATGAAAATTTCCAGAAGCGAGCAGACACCTGCTCTTGGTGCTGGAATTTTTGCAGCAGTTGCTGCGGGTAAAAAAACCGGCGGATACGATACAATTGACGAAGCACAAAAAGTAATGACCGGAATTGGTAAAGTTTATAATCCAAATCTGGAAAATCATAAGGTCTATAAAGAACTCTACAAACTTTATAAACAAATGCACGATGCTTTTGGCACAAAGGAATGGTCCGGAACAATGTATAATGTTATGAAAGATCTTCTTTCAATCCGAAATGAGGTGTTAAAACAATCATGAATCTAAAACAACTTAAAGAACAGGTCCTTGCAGCTAATCTCGATCTTGTTAAATATAATCTGGTTACACTTACATGGGGAAATGTAAGTGGAATTTTAAGAGAAAGAGAACTTGTAGTAATAAAACCCAGCGGTGTTGAATATGATAAGCTTAAGATTTCTGATATGGTTGTAGTTGATCTGAATGGTAAGATTGTTGAGGGAAATCTAAAACCCTCATCAGATACACCAACTCATTTGGAATTATATAAAGCATTTAAAAATATTGGTGGGATTGCACATAGCCATAGTCCTTATGCAACAATCTATGCTCAGGCGTGTAAAGAAATAAAATGTTTTGGAACAACACATGCAGATGCATTTAATGGAGCGGTTCCTGTAACAAGGTTTCTAAAGAAAAGTGAAGTAGAAAAAAATTACGAGATTAATACCGGTAAAGTCATCGTAGATAGATTTAGCGGAGTGGATTATAATTCAATGCCCGGTGTTTTAGTTGCGGGTCATGCACCATTTACGTGGGGTAAAAATGCTGGTGATGCGGTTAAGAACAATCTTATTCTCGAAAAAGTCGCTTTCATGGCTCTCAATTCGGTGATACTAAATCCAGCATTGAAATCCATACCCGAATATATTTTGAATAAACATCATAAAAGAAAACACGGACCGGATGCTTACTACGGTCAGAAGAAAAATAAGGAGTAATACAAATGCAGAATATTCCAAATATTAAATTAGGTCTTGTTGCTGTTAGTCGCGACTGTTTCCCAATTGAACTTTCAAGAAAGCGCAGACAGAATGTAATTGCCGAATGCAAAAAACAGAATGTTCCTGTTATTGAAATAGAAACAATAATTGAAAATGCGAAAGATGTAATAAAAGCTCTGGACGAATTAAAACAAAAAGAAATAAATGCTCTTGCTCTTTATCTCGGAAATTTTGGACCGGAAGGACCTACAACCTTGCTTGCAGAAAAATTCAATGGTCCTGTTATGATAACTGCTGCCGCTGAAGATACAGGTAAAGACTTAATAAACGGTCGTGGCGATGCATATTGCGGTTTATTAAGTGCTTCTTATAATCTTGGTTTACGAAGATTAAATCCGCATATACCCGAATATCCTGTTGGTGATCCGGGAGATATAGCAAGAATGCTTGCAGAATTTATTCCGATTGCAAGAGTTGTGCTTGGTGTCCGCAATCTTAAAATAATTTCATTCGGTCCACGTCCGTTCGATTTTTTAACATGTCATGCACCAATTCAACCTTTGTTTGATCTTGGTGTAGAAATCATGGAAAACAGCGAACTCGATCTGCTCGATATAGTTCAGGCTGAAAAAGGAAATCCTGAAATCAAAAAAATTGCTGAAGAGATGGCTGGAGAATTAAAGGAAGGGAATACGTATCCCGACTTAATTGAGAAACTTGCACAGTATGAACTGGCTCTCGAAAAATTTATGAATGCAAACCTGGGCGCATCAAGTTATGGTGCATTTGCAAATAAATGCTGGCCAGCATTCGAAAAATATTTTGGTCATGTTCCGTGTTATTTGAATTCTCGTCTAGCAGCACGCGGTGTTCCGGTTGCTTGCGAAGCGGATATTTACGGCGCGCTTAGCGAATACATGGCAATCTGTGCCACAGAAATGCCTCCTGCAATTCTTGATATTAATAACACTGTTCCAAAAGATATGTATGAAGAAAATAAAGATATGATTGGTAATTATTCTCTGAATGATCTCTGGATGGGCTTCCATTGTGGTAATACGTCTGCCGGTTGTTTGGTTCAACCTGTTATGCAATATCAACTTATTATGCATCGCCTGATGGAACCGGGTAAAGATCCCAACATTACAAGAGGAACATTAGAAGGACAAATTAAATCCGGACCAATCTCTATTTTCAGAATTCAATCAACATCCGATGCAAAGATACGCTCTTATGTTGCAAACGGCGAAGTTCTGAATATTAATCCGAAATCTTTTGGTTCAATAGGTGTATTTGCAATAAATGAAATGGGAAGATTTTACCGTCATGTACTTTTAGAAAAGAAATTTCCGCATCATACTGCAGTTGCATTTAGGCATGCCGGTAAAACATTATTTGCTGCAAGTAAAATGCTTGGTGTTGAAGAGATTTTCTTTAATTATCCCAAAGGCGTTTTTTATCCAACAGAAAATCCATTTTAACTAAGGAGGAAAATGAAAATTGAAGTTCCGGAATTTATCAGAGGACTGATATTCGATTGCGACGGTACTCTGGTAGATTCAATGCCGCTTCATATAAAGGCGTGGGAATTTGCTATTACCGATGCAGGTCTTAAGTGGGATTTTGAATTCTTCGATTCAAAAAAAGGAATGCCCAGTAACGAAATTCTTGAACTCTATTCTATTCAAACAGGTGTTTCAATAAACATTGAAAAAGTTCTGAAGACTAAGTACGATTATTTCTATAAACATAGAACTGAGTTTAAACCGATAGAACATGTTGTGGATATAGTATTTAAATACAAAGATAAATTACCAATGGCAGTTGCATCCGGCGGATCGAGAAAAACTGTTAATGTTCAACTCGATGATCTCGGTATTCGTCATCTATTCAAAGCTATCATTACAGCCGATGACAATCTCAAATCTAAACCGGCACCCGACATGTTTCTCGAAGCAGCAAGACGTATGAATGTTGAATCTCAATTCTGCCAGGTTTTTGAAGATGGGGAATTCGGTTTAGAAGCTGCACGCAAAGCCGGAATGCTTGCAACTGATATTCGTTTATTTAATAGCGAATAAGAGATTAGAACACTCTTATAAATTTTAAGAGGGAGTGATTGAATGAAAAAATTTTTTATTTTTTTGGTATTACTGATAAGTTCCATTTCATGTTCAGGTGAAAAAGAGAAATTAGTAAATCCCATTCTTGCCGGATTTTATCCCGACCCAAGCCTTTGTAAAGTGGGAAGTGATTATTATCTGGTTAATTCTACTTTTGGTTACTTTCCCGGCATCCCGGTTTTTCATAGTAAGGACTTAGTTAACTGGAAACTAATCGGGCATGTTCTCGATCGCACGGAACAGTTAAATCTGGATGGATTCGGAGTGTCGCGCGGAATCTTTGCGCCGGCAATCAGATATAACAATGGGAAGTTTTATGTAACGTGTACTCTTGTTGATGGAGGCGGCAATTTTATTGTAAGTGCGGATAAACCGGAAGGTCCATGGTCAAACCCGATCTGGCTTCCGGAAATAAATGGAATTGATCCTTCACTCTTTTTTAATGATGACGGCAGAACTTACATTACTTATAATAGTGATGCACCGGATAACAAACCTTTATATCCCGGACATCGAACTGTTAGAATGGTTGAGTTTGATATCGTTAATATGAAAGTTGTGAGGAAACCGATAATTCTGATAAACGGTGGTGTTGATATTTCGAAGAAACCAGTATGGATAGAAGGACCGCACATCTATAAAATTAACGGTACTTATTATTTAACGGCAGCAGAAGGAGGCACTGCAGAAGATCATTCACAGGTTATTTTGAAAAGTGATAAAGTTGATGGACCTTATATTCCTTATGAAAAAAATCCGATTCTTACACAACGTCATTTAGATCCAAATCGTAAATTTCCTGTTACTTGTGCAGGACATGCAGACATTGTTAAAACCGATGATGGAAACTGGTGGTCGGTTTTTTTAGCGTGCAGACCGCACAATGGAAATAATTTCACGGGAAGAGAAA
>CAZEBL010000219.1:0-4993 GCA_964510325.1 uncultured Melioribacter sp.
GATACTATTTTGTAATTCGCCTTCAGGGTCATTATACTCAGCAGCACAACCTGCCCATAAAACTACTTCTTTTTGATATTTCGTTTTATGAAGTTGAATTTTCATTCTTGAAAAGTTCGGGAAATTTCTTTTAAAGTGGATTCCAGAAGTAATATGCATTAGCTTTCGAACCATATCTATTGAAAGCGCCTTATTACTTACAAAAGAAAAAAATGAAGCAAGTCCACTAATAAATTTCCCGCGCTGTAATATTTTTTCGTTGATCTTAAATGGACGTTTTTCATGCAATTTTTCTTTTGCTAATACTGCAATACCGGGGATATTAACTGCTGTTGGACAATCGGTTAAACATTGACCGCAATTAAAACAGTAATCCATTATTTTGTAGAAATGTTCGGTATCAATTTCAGTGGAAGAAACTTTACCAGAAATTATCCCACGTAATATATTAGCTTTAGCTCTTGCAGTTGCTTCTTCCTTTCCCGTTGCTACAAAAACGGGGCAGTATTCCCGGCATGTTCCACAACCATGACATTTCTCAATTTCAGTTCGCCAGTTTTCAGAATCTAAATCAGAATATATTTTTACGTAATTATATTCTGGTGAATACCTGAGGTTCTCGTTCCATTTGTATGTTGAAGATGTTACTTTAATATCCGGGTTCATAATTCTGATTGGATCAAAGAGATTTTTCAACTCTTCAAACAATGGCATAAGTGCTGGGAAGCTTTTATTTATGAATGGTGTTCTTAACCGTCCGTCTCCATGTTCACCGCTTAAAGATCCATTATACTTAACTACAAGTTCAACAAATTTATTCATCAGATCATCAGCATCCTTAAATGATTGGGGATCCTTAAAATTCAGTATTGGTCTCAAATGTAAATTTCCATCCCCGGCATGACCATAGATTGCATATTTGAAGGAATACTCCTGAAGTAAAGCGGAAAGATCAACAAGAAAATCAGCGAACTGATCCGGATGAATTGCAGCATCCTCAACAAATGGAACCGGCTTTTCCTTACCCTGAATTTTGTTAAGTATTACAGTTGCAGCTTTTCTTACTTTAATTACTTCGGTTATTTCTTTTTCGTCAGTTGAATATGATCCGACTTCTGCTAATTGTTTTTGAACTGAGATTATCTCTTTCGTTTTTGATATCGATTCTTCAATTTTCATTATATCATCATCTTCGTATTCAACGTATAAAAGATAACGGATATGGTCCGGAAGGAATTTTTTCAATTCCGGTTTAAAGCTTAAGGCAAGTTGAATAAATGATTGATCTACAAATTCTATAGCAGATGCGCCTAACTTTCTTATGTGTTTTACAGCTTCTGCCATCTTTTCAATTTTATCAAAATAAAGTGATATAATACCGCGATGTTTTACAATTGGAATAGTTCTAAGAAGAGCATTTGTAAAAACACCAAGCGTACCTTCACTACCAACCATAAGCGAAGCCATATTTAAATTTGTATCTGTTAATACATCCCACACCTGATAACCTGATGAATTCTTAGTTGCTCTTGGTCGGTTCTGTTTTATTTCAGCTGAATATTTTTCAAGAAGTAATCGAACAGATTCATAATAATACCGATGGAATGGATCCAGGTTCTGTATCTCTTCTAATTGAATATTCCGAGCAATAAATTTCTCCCCGTTCGAAAGAATCATATTAACCTCATCAACATGATAAAACATGCTGCCATGTTTTATTGTATGAGGTCCTCCGCTGTTATTTCCCAACATTCCGCCTATAACACACACGTTTCCACTGCTTGGATCAGGTCCAAATTTTCGATCTATTTTCATGAGTTCTTTTTGTAAGGTGTCTAATACAACACCAACATCACATTCTACTTTGTCATTACCTAGTATATTAATGTTTTTGAAATTGTGAGTTAAGTCCATAATTACTGCTTTACCAACCGCATTACCGGATAGGCTAGATCCGGCTCCACGCGGTAATACAGGAATATTATTATCTGCACAAATTTTTATTGTTGATATTATATCATCAACATCATATGGAATTACAACTGCAAGAGGGGTTATTTCATAAAAACATGCCGCGGTACTATACAATTGCAATGTTACGTAATCATATTGCACTTTCCCTTTTATCTTTTCAGTTAGATTTTCTAAAAAATTCTGATCAAACTTTCTTTCCATGTTCCTATTCATATCTTTTTTTTAATTATAATTATTTGGTGTCCGTGGTCTAAACATAAAAGTTTTTTACGATTTTTCGTTATTGGAAGATACTATTCCAAAGTTTTTGATTTATCTCTTAGCTATATTGGATTAGTATGTAATAGATAAAATAAATCTAAGAAAAAACATAACTACAAATCCATTATTTCATTTTTTTATATTTCATATTGCATAGGAATTTAAGAAAAAAATAACATTCGTTCTTAATAATAATCAACGAATTAACTGTTCAACGCTTTATTTATTAGATCTTTTCATAATATTATACATTTTTTATTAAGTTTCATAGCATTCTCAAGTATCTAACAACACTAGGATTAAATATCATGTCTATCACGAAAGACAAAATTTGTTTTCCTATTAACAGTATTACTATATCATTAAAAAATTATTACCGCAACATATCCTTTACTAGTATAATAGTTATTCAATTTTGTTTACTATACTCCATATTCGCAAATACTGACTTAAGATCAACTAACACTAATAAGTGGGTGGGTACATGGAGTACAGCTCCTCAATTAGTTGAACCGAATAATAATCCGCCTTCCCCTGGTTTGAGCAATAACACTCTTCGTCAGGTTGTTCGTGTTTCTATTGGCGGAGATACTATTAGAATGAGATTTTCAAATGAATTCAGCAACAGCCCGATTAAATTAATCTCTGTTCATATTGCAATTTCTAAAGGGAACGGAATAATTGACACATCAACCGACAGAATAATTTATTTCAACGGACAAACTGAAGTAACTATAGATCGTGGAAGTGCAGTGATGTCCGATCCTTTTCAATTTTCCGTTGACCCTTTAACAGATCTAGCAATTACTATTTATTTTGGGAATACTCCTTTAGATCTAACCGGACATCCAGGATCGCGAACCACATCTTACCTGCTGACCGGTAACAATGTAATGAAGGAAGATTTTTCTAATGCTGTAAAGACTGACCACTGGTATGTAATAAACACAATTGAAGTATTATCACCGGAATCAGCATATGCCGTTTCAATTCTCGGTAATTCAATAACAGACGGACGTGGCTCCGGTACAAATAAACAAAATCGTTGGCCGGATGAACTTGCCCGTCGATTACAATCGAATGATAAAACAAAAAAAGTAGCTGTTCTAAATGCGGGTATTGGTGGTAATTGTGTATTAAAAATGTGTCTTGGACCTTCTGCTATAAATCGTTTTGAACGAGATGTTCTAAATCAGAATGGAGTTAAGTGGTTAATCATTCTCGAAGGAATAAATGATATCGGCGGTGCATCGGGTTCCCAGGGCTCAGCTAAAGTTGCACAGGATTTAATTGCGGCATACGGAGAAATGATTGATAAAGCTCATGCAAAAAATATTCTTGTTTATGGAGCTACATTATTACCCTTTGGTGGTTCATCTTACGATTCTCCCGATCATCAAAATGCCTGGAGAACTGTTAATGATTGGATTAGAAATAGCGGTCGGTTTGATGGTGTAATTGATTTTGCTACAGCTTTAAGCGATCCGGTTAATCCAACAAGATTATTACCAATTGCCGATACTGGAGATCATCTTCACCCCAATGAAACTGGTCACCGTATGATGGCCGAAGCAATTGACCTTACGTTATTTGGGGCAGAAACTAATACGGGATTTTATGAGAAATCAACCGATTTACCAGTTAAATATTCACTTCTGCAAAACTTTCCTAATCCTTTTAATGCTTCAACTAAAATCTTATACAATGTACCAAAAGAATGTTTCGTTACAATAAAAGTGTTCGATTCATTAGGAACTGAAATTTCTAAATTAGTAAATGAATATAAATCTGCAGGTAACTACGAGATTAATTTTAATGCAACCACTCTTCCTTCGGGGACTTATTATTATAAAATTGCAGTGGAAAACTATTCTGAAGTAAGAAAGATGATTTTACTTAAATGAATATCTAAAAATTATTTGGTTGATTTTACTTTAGATACGAATAAAAACTTTTGTTATATATTTTAAGTTCCTGAAGTTAATAGTAACCATAGGAATACTTGATATTTTATTAATAAATGCTTATTCTAGATAAGAATAATTCCTATTTAATAATAATTATCTATTTTTTATTTTAACAAAAGTGGTAAAGAAAATCTATAACTAAAAGGAGATTGAATATGAATGAACAAAGTAAGTGTCCTGTTACCGGCAGAACTTCTGTAGGTAGAGGAACTTCGAATAAGGAGTGGTGGCCAAACCAGCTTAATCTTGATATTTTACATCAACACACACCCGCTTCTAACCCGATGGATCCAAATTTCAAATATGCAGAAGAATTTAAGAAACTTGATTATGCAGCTATAAAAAGAGACCTGTATAAACTTATGACCGATTCTCAAGATTGGTGGCCGGCAGATTGGGGTCATTATGGTGGACTTTTTATACGAATGGCATGGCATAGTGCAGGAACATATCGAACTGCCGATGGTCGCGGTGGCGGAGGAACTGGTAATCAGCGTTTTGCACCTGTAAACAGCTGGCCGGATAATGCCAACCTTGATAAAGCACGCCGTCTGCTCTGGCCAATTAAACAAAAATATGGAAATAAAATTTCCTGGGCTGATCTAATGATATTGGCTGGTAACTGTGCCCTAGAGTCGATGGGATTCAAGACTTTTGGCTTTGGTGGAGGACGCGAAGATATTTGGCAACCCGAAGAAGATATCTATTGGGGTGCAGAAAAAGAATGGTTAGCTACAAGCGACAAACCAAATAGCCGATATTCTGGTGAACGAAATCTTGAAAATCCATTA
>CAZEBL010000220.1:0-4966 GCA_964510325.1 uncultured Melioribacter sp.
TACCAAAGAACCTGGATGACCTTGCATATTATTCCATCGGTGAACTTGCACACTTGATAAAAACCAAACAAATAACATCTACACAACTCACAAAGTTTTTTATCGAAAGGTTAAAGAAATACGGTCCGAAGTTATATAATGTAATTACTCTTACAGAAGAACGTGCACTTACAGAGGCCAAAAGAGCCGATGAAGAAATTGCCAAAGGTAAATACCGCGGAATGCTTCATGGAATTCCTTTTGGTGTTAAAGATCTTCTATCAACAAAAAAATACAAGACAACCTGGGGTGCAACACCATATAAAGATCAAATAATTGATGAAGATGCAACAGTAATAAAAAAACTTAATGAAGCTGGCGCAGTTCTTACAGCAAAATTTACAATGGGAGCTCTTGCGTGGGGCGATGTTTGGTTCGGTGGAATGACGCGTAATCCGTGGGATACTACCCGTGGTTCGAGTGGATCCTCTGCCGGTTCTGCCTCTGCAGTTAGCGCTGGACTGATTCCTTTTGCAATAGGAACTGAAACGTGGGGTTCTATAGTTTCACCATCTACTGTTTGCGGTGTAACAGGATTAAGACCAACTTATGGTAGAGTAAGTCGAACAGGTGCAATGGCATTAAGCTGGACGATGGATAAGATTGGAACGATATGCAGAAATACAGAAGATCTTGCTATTGTCTTTAATACCATTTATGGATCTGATGGAATTGACCAGACATTATTCGATGCTGCTTTTAACTATTCTCCTAAAATCGATTTTAAGAAATTAAAAATCGGTTATCTAAAAAATGATTTTGCAAGAAAATATCCTTTTCACGAAAATGATTCTCTTGCATTAAAAAAATTACAGGAACTTGGTGCTCAACTTATTCCAATTGAATTGCCGGATTTACCGGTTAATGATATTTCTTTTGTTTTATCTGCCGAGGCAGCCGCTGCGTTCGATGAACTTACAAGAAGCAACAGAGACGATCTACTTGTTCGACAGGTTAAAAATGCATGGCCGAATGTATTCCGTTCATCGCGCTTCATTCCTGCTGTTGAGTATATTAATGCAAATAGAGTCCGCTATTTATTAATTCAGGAGATGCAAAAGTTGTTTGATAAAGTAGATCTTTATATTTCTCCTTCGTGGGTAGGAACTAATTTACTTATTACAAATCTAACCGGTCATCCTTGTGTAGTTGTGCCCAATGGATTTTCTGAACGGGGAACTCCAACAAGTTTTACATTCATCGGAAAATTATTCGATGAAGGAACAATTATAGCAGTTGCTAAAGCATATCAGGATGCAACAGAACATCACAAAAAGCATCCAAAACTCGATTAAGCTTTTTATGGGGGGAAAGCTTTTTTCTTTGGTTTGCAGTTAAATCAAATACAGACCGAATGTCATCTTGACTACTTACTTCATGTGTTTAATTAATTAATCTGACTTTAATAATCACTAATATTCTCGATAATAATTAAGAATATTAGTTGAATCCTGATTGGAAGTAGAGGGATCTTGCACCGCCAGCTAAAAAAATCTTGTAATTGAAAGCGGAGTGGGTGAATTACGATTCAATCAAATAATAATTAAAAAATAAAATTGATTAGCAGAGAGAATTACATAGGGTAACGGATGAATAGCGATAAGAATAATTTTCGCGATATGAAGATCAATAAGATTACGCTTTCATTTAAAGATAGTAGAGAGGAAGCATATCAATTATATTATTTTCGAGATTCACTGCTTGTTTTTAGAATTGCCTTAATCCTTGTAACATTTCTATATGGCTTCTTTGCACTACTTGATGTAACTGTTGCCCCAGCTCAAAAAGAATATTTATTTATTATTCGTTTCGTTTTTGTAATACCCTTCCTTTTAATTGTATTTGTTCTTTCTTTTTTTAAGTTCTTCGTTAAAATCTGGCAGGTTTTACTTTTTTTTTCATTTATTATTGGAGGAACCGGAATAATTCTAATGATAGTAAGAATGCCGGATAATTTAACCTATTACGCTGGGTTGATGCTTGTTTTTTCTGCCGGGTATTTTTTTGTTAAGCTTCGATTTATATTAGCTACTTTAGCCGGATGGATTACTCTTTTAATATTTGTATTTGCTGCTGTCTGGTTTTCAGAAATAAGATCCGAATTGATTATTGCCTACAGCTTTTTTTATATATCTAAAAACCTGATCAGCATGTTCGCTGCTTATTACATAGAATATTTTAACCGGAGAAATTTCTACCTTACACTTCAATTAAGCAATAAGAAATTG
Source organism: uncultured Melioribacter sp. (assembly GCA_964510325.1). Taxonomy (GTDB): domain Bacteria; phylum Bacteroidota; class Ignavibacteria; order Ignavibacteriales; family Melioribacteraceae; genus DSXH01. The sequence goes on from CAZEBL010000220.1 coordinate 2,268, forward strand.
GAACTGGAGGAAGTAAATAAAAATCTTGAATCCCTCGTTAAGTCAAGAACATTACAACTGCAAACAAGCGAAAAAAAATTCAGAACGTTGGTAGAGAAAGCAAGCGATATTATCTTTTCTATGAGCCCCGATGGAAAATTTACTTATGTTTCTCCAAACTGGAAGTCTTTATTGGGCCACAGTTTTGATTTTGTTAAAGATAAGTCCCCGCTCGAATTCATTCACCCTGATGATAAAAATAATTTGCAATCAGCACTGCATAGATTAATAGATGAAAAAAATATCAGCGACATCGAGTACCGTGTATTAAATTATAACGGCGAGTGGAAATGGCATTCAACAAGTTTAACTGCACAATTTAATTCCGGCGGTGAAATCGATTCAATTGTAGGAATTGCTCACGACGTAAGCGAACGAAAATTTGCTGAGAATGCTGTGATTGAAAATCAACGTCTTAGTGCAATAGGAGAAATAGCAAGTGCTGTTGCACACGACTTTAATAACTCATTACAAATAATCTTTAGTAACCTCGAAGTAGCATTAATGGATAAAAGTATTTCCCATCAATTAAAAAATCACCTCGAAACAATTAAGACAGCTACATCCGATGCATCGGCAAGAGTTCAATTACTTCAACGTTTTTCAGGTAAAAAACAGAGTGCAACCCGTTATAGCAGAGTTAAATTAAACAAAGTTGTTTCTGATGTTATTGTTCAATCTCGCCCACTCTGGAAAGACAAACAAGAAGAAAAAGGAATTGAAATTATTATTAAGAAAAAAATCCGGGATATTCCCGATGTTTTGGGAAACGATGGCGAACTCCGCTCTGTAATTTATAACCTAATTAAAAACAGTATTGAAGCTATGCCAGACGGAGGAACAATTTATTTTGAAACAGGTACGGCTGATACGGGCGTATTTATTAGAATAACTGATACCGGTATTGGTATGACTGATGATGTTAAGAGCCGTGTATTTCAACCATTTTTTACTACCAAGGGATTTGAAATAGGCAGAGGACTCGGAATGAGCGGTGCTTATTCAATTATCAAGGAACACAACGGGGATTTAAAAATAATACAAAGCGCTCCCGGCCAGGGAACAACAATTGAAGTACTTCTTCCCTTTAATAATTTTACCGAAGAGAATAATGAACAGGAAAATGTAAAGGAATTTGAAGGAACTGCAAACATTCTATGGGTGGACGATGAACCAATGATTCAGGAAATTGCATCCGAATTAATTGAAGCTCTCGGACATAAATGTAAATCAGTTTCAAGTGGAATTGAAGCACTTGAATTAATGGAAACGGAAAATTTTGATCTGATAATAACCGATATTGGTATGCCCCGGATGAGCGGATGGCAACTAGCCGATAAAATCAACGAGAAGTACAACGGTAAAATGAAAGTTGCAGCCCTCACCGGATGGGGTAATCAATTTGATGAGGATGAAAAAACCTCTCATAATGTCGATTTTATTTTAACAAAACCAATTAAAATAAACGAATTAAAATCCCTTATCGATAAAGCTATGCAATTGCAAAAATAATCTTACTGTTCTCCTTTCCAAATAGGATTCCTCAATTTTTCTCCTAATTAATATCTAAACTAATTTTTTACTTGAATTAATCCTTTCTAAAACTTAACATTATCCCGCAACTATCATTATTATAGAAAAGGAGGTTAAATGAAGTCATTAAAAGAAATGTGTACTTCTAAAAACATCTTTACAGTAAATAGCGGTTCAAAAATTATAGATGTTGCTCATTTTATGGCAGAACAAAATATCGGTCTTGTTCCGGTTCTTGGAAATGATGGAAAACTTCTGGGAGTTTTCTCTGAACGCGATCTTGTAAGAAGAGTTATTGCAAAAGGTCTGGATCTGAATTCAACTATTGTTGATACAGTTATGACAAAAGATCTTGTGATTGCAAGTATTAACGAATCGCATCATGAATGCTTAAAGAAAATGAAGGATAAAAATATTCGACACATTCTTATTATTGATGAAGAAAAACTTGTTGGAATATTATCAATAAGGGACTTACTGGAGATAGATTTAAAAGTGCAGCAAGAAACTATTGAGGTATTGCACAATTATATTTATTCGAAATAAATATGGAAAACTTATTATCGGGTCAACTTAATGCGGTAAGTATTATACAATTAATGCTGGCTCCCGCAATTATGATTAGCGCATGCGGATTACTTTTACTTGGGATGAATAATCGTTATTCACTCGTTGTAAATAGAATTCGATTGCTTAACGAAGAAAAACGGAGAATACTTCTAAAGATAGGTGAAAAACCACCATCGCTCGATGAGAATATCCGGCTTGAAAGTATTTCAAAACAAATTTCTTTTCTTGTTTATCGCGTTAAACTCGTTAGAAATTCTGTATTAAGTTATGCGGTTGCAGTTGCATTATTTGTCATCACTTCAATTCTTATTGGCGTTTCATCTATTCTCCCGATTTTCAAATTGAACTACTTTATCATAATTACATTTTTACTTGGAATGCTCTCTGTTCTAATCGGTGTGCTTTTAGCAGGATTCGAAACAAAGAAGGGTTATGATATTATTAAATTCGAAGTTCATTCACATGACTGATGTAAACACATTATCAAAAAAAGATCTTCTGAAACCGGATAACATGATTTTTCTCTATTCACAGGGAGCTTTCCCAATGGCTGACGA
>CAZEBL010000221.1:0-4961 GCA_964510325.1 uncultured Melioribacter sp.
TTAAAATATGATTCCTTTTACAATTAGCACATCTATCGCATTCTTCATCGGTATGAGGAAATACCGGAATTAATTTATTCTCTTCGAACAAATGCTTATTGGAAAAAACATTGAGTGATAATAAATTCTCTCGTTCTAAAATTCTATTAATATATAAATCTAACCCGTCGCTTAGAATCTTTAATTCAAATCCATTTCTCTCACTATAATCTCTGAATTTTATAAATGATTCATCAATCAACATAGAAGTTAAAAACTGTTCGAAAGTAATGAGATCGAAATTATCAATAGTATCGCACAACAACTGCCAGCTTTGCTTCGCATTTATTTTTTTATTTATCCAATCTTCAATTATTAATTGTGCTTTTAGTGGATCTCCAAACTTAAGGAACATAGTTTCGCCAACATCTTGCTTTGTAATTGTTCCATCGAAATCAACAAATATTTTGAAAGTTCTATCCTGCATATATTATTCTATTCCTGTACTTCAGGAATCTCTTCGAATCTAACGCCAACAAGTTTAGAGATACCTTCTTCCTGCATAGTAACTCCATACATTGTTTCAGCTGCTTCCATTGTCCGTTTGTTATGGGTTACAATAATAAATTGTGTTCTGTCGCTGAATTCTTTTAGCAATCGTGTAAACCTGTCGATATTTGCATCATCCAAGGGAGCATCTACTTCATCAAGAATACAGAATGGACTTGGCTTAACAAGATAAATTGCAAATAGAAGAGCAGTCGCGGTAAGTGTTTTTTCACCTCCGGATAAAAGTTCGATTGAAGTAGGACGCTTACCTTTAGGTTTGGCAACAATTTCAATTTTAGCTTCCAGCGGGTCAACATTTTCTTCCAGTAATAAATCAGCTTCGTCGCCGGGATTAAACAATGTCTGGAATATATTTATAAAATTTTGTCTTATCTGTTCAAAGGTATCTAAAAATAATTTCTGTGCTGTGTCGTTAATTTCATTTATAGTTTTAATAAGATCTTTTTCAGAATTAATTAAATCATCCCGCTGTTTATGAAGAAAATCCAATCTCGATTTTTCTTCTTCGTATTCAGAGTAAGCGAGTAAATTTACAGGGCCAATATTTTTAAGCTTTTCTTTATATGAATGAACTTCCTTGGTTGTTTCCTCAAAGTTGAAGCTTTCAAGATCATCGAACTGTTTTAGAATAATTTCGATTGAATAATTTTCCTTTATATGCTCTTGAATGTTCTGTAATCTAAAATTTATTTCGTTTTCTTTTATTTCCAGTGAATGAATCTGATCGGAAACCTCCTGACGTTTATTCCTCAATTCATTGAGTTGTTTTTCAAACTTAGTAGCCTCATCTTTAATCAGTCGCAGCTTTTCATCAATTACCGATTCTTCTTTTATAAGAACATTCCTGATAACAATAATATTTTCTAAAACGGTTTTGGTTGATTCAATTGCCGTTAAAAGTAAAGTGGTTTCTCCGGTATTACTTTCTAATTCCTCTTCTCGTTTACTTATTCCGTTCTGAATTAATTCAATGTCATTTTTAGAACGGTTTATCGAATCATGGAAGTTATTTATCTGACCTTTAATTCTTTCGAGTTCAAGGCGTGCAGAATTTTGTGACTCTACTAACTGGTTGAAATTATGCTCGAGTTCATTCAGAGCTTCTTCCTCGTAATTTATTTTTTGATCGAGGGATGATTTGTCCTGGCCAAGCTTATCTAATATTTCGTTAATTGATTCTAGTTGTTTATGTAAGAGGTTCGATTTATCTACAAACTCCTGAATTTCTTTCTGAGAATTCTCAATCTCTTCATTTGCCTTTTTATGTTCGAACTCTAATTGCGAAATCTGCTTCTCTATATTAGCAATATCATTTGCAATTAACTTCTGACTATCGCTAAGGTTTTTTAAATCAATTTTAGAAAGTTTTAACTCGGCCTCTGCGATTTGTGATTTTAATTTCTCAAGCTTGGATTCGTGCTTTGGATATTCTGCTTTCAAATTTTCCAATAATTGTTTTCGTCCGAACAGAGTTTCATCCTGTTTGGGCATCGATCCAGCTTCAATAATCCCGTTACTTTTAATCAAGTCGCCGTCAAGAGTCACAAAGTCGAAATCACTGTATTTATCATGGAGTAGAATGGCGTCATTTAACCCTGAAGTAATTACAACCCTTGATAAAACCTGGTGGAAATATTTTTGCCATTTAGTTTCCGACTCTACAAAATCTTTTGCCCAGCCGACAAATGTTGGTTCCTTTTCAAGTTTTCTGGATTTTTTAGATAACCTGTAAGATGAATATTTATCGAATAAAGATTTTTTGTTATTAAGGCTATTTTTAAGAAGGTAGAAAGAAGCTTTACCCAGATCATTTTTCTTTAAGTAGCTGATTGCACTTTGTAATTCTTCAACAGATTCAATCAATAAATTATTCAGGACGGTTTTTAATCCGGCTTCCAGTGCAAATTTGTATTTATCCTGTGCATTGCCAACATAAGCAAAAATATTTTTTTCCGATTGACTCCAGTCTTTGTTTTCTAACAGGATTTTTGAACCTTTTGAAATTCCTTCAAGGTTAGAAATAAGTGTTTGAATAAATTCAATCTTCTCTCTTAATCCGGTAAGTACTGCTTTCTCTTCAATCTCTTTCTCTTTTAATGAATTTAGAAGTGATTCTAACTCAGATTTTTCTTTTTCTCTTAAAGTAATCTGAAGACCGGCTTCGCTTAATTTTTTTTCTGCATCGAGCTTTTCATTGTTAAGTTCTTCAATAAAGCCCACGGTTTTTGCTATTCGCGTGGTTATATTTTGAATCTTCCCGTTTAACTTCTCAATGTTGGACGAATGTGAGTCTAATTCTTTTTGAATTGCTGATTTAAGATTATCCTTATCGGATATTTCTTTTATCAGATTATAACGATCGTCAATTAATTTCCTTAATTCCAATTTCTTAAGATCAAGCATGCTTCGCTTTTCTGAAATAGCATTCTCATTTTCATTTATATCAATTGATTTCTGAATCTCACTCTTTTTTAGCGAGCCTAATTCTTCTTCTAATGCTCTTATATTGTTTTCTGTTTGAACAAGTCTTTGCTTATACTCTTCAATTTCGTTAACAAGTCTGGTGTGGTTTATCTTAAGTGAATTCAACCTTTCTTCAGAAACAGAAATATTTTTTTGATTAATATGTAATTGGTCGGTGTTTGAGGATAATTCATTCCGCTTATCATTTAACTCTCTTTCAATTGAATTAATCTTTTCTCTGTAAATTATTAGTTCGTTTTCAATTGTTCTAATTTCTGTATCAATAGAATCTTTATTCAGGTTTAGATTTGTAACGTCACTTTTAATGTTTTCATTTTTAAGGGTGTATAGTGCAAACTCTCTTTCAGCAAGGTCAATTTCTTTGTCCCTTAAAACAGATTGAATTTGATTGTATTGATCTGCACGCTTTGCTTGTCGTTCTAAAGACCGTACAGTTTTTTCAACTTCTGAAACTATATCATTTACACGTGTAAGGTCTGCTTTTACATCTTCAAGTTTCTTTAGAGAGAGTCTTCTTCTCAACTTATATTTATTAACACCCGCTGCTTCTTCAAATAATCTTCTTCTTTCTTCGGCTTTACTGCTAAGAATCGTTTCAACCATTTTTAATTCGATAACGGAATAGGCATTTGTACCCATTCCTGTATCCATGAAAAGATTTGTTATGTCCTTTAGCCGGCAAATATTTTTATTTAACAAATATTCACTTTCGCCGGATCTAAAAATTCTTCTTGTTATAGTAACTTCGGAATATTCAGTAGGAAGAATTCCCCGGTCATTTACAAGAGTAAGGGAGGCTTCAGACATACCCATTGGTTTTCTTTCGCGGGTTCCGTTGAAAATTACATTCTCCATCTTGTCGCTTCTTAACGTAGTTGTTTTCTGTTCACCAAGTACCCATCTTATTGCATCAACAATATTAGTTTTACCGCAACCATTAGGTCCAACAATTCCTGTAATTCCGCGGTTGAAAGCGATGTTTGTTCTATTTGCAAACGACTTGAAGCCGAAAATTTCTAATTTTGATAAAAACAATTGGTCCCCTTAAAAAGAGATTATACTATATTGTTTAATTGAATTGTTCAGATAATATAGGGCAGAATTTGTTAGCTGAAAATATGTTGCTACTCCAATAATCAATACAAAAATGATTACAAGTCCATACAAATAAACTGTCAGTTTGCGTACTTCAAATAGTACGTGTATTCCTTTAAATATCCTTTGTAAAATCCATAACCAGAATAATAGAATTATTACAATTATTATAGAATTGTAAGTACCGATTGCCAAAATTTTATATAGAATTAATTCTACCGGAAGTAAAATTGTAAAAGGGAGTAATCCCCATATTATCATAAAGAAGATACTGCTTAACTGAACCTTTGTTTTAATGAAGAAGGATGCTGCTTTTATAATTATACTTAGAAAAACAATTTTTAGAATTACCAAAAGAAATATTATAATAAAACCTTTCTCCGGATTCCATGCCAGATAACTAAAACCCTTTATTATGTATGATTCTCCGAAAGAGATCAGCAGCTTTTCTACAAGTATGTTTGTTCTTAAAAAATAAAATAAAATTGTAAAGAATAGAGAAATTGAACCGGATTCAACAATCAGTAAAATAAATGTATGAACACCGGAAATAATTCTTTGATCTCTAATATCCGAATAAAAATTATATGGACGGAAAAAAGCTCTGCTACATTCATCGCGGAATTTTCTGCTGGTATTAATTAATATAGCCATTAATATAGACAAGCCAAGAGCAATTAAAATAAAAATTAATTTGTTCTCATCTTTTCCGTTGCCAATCGGAATAGTAACTTTATCTTTTTTATTTAGCTTTGCATCGATTACTTTATAGACAAGATTGTTCGAAGTAAGGGAGTTATGAAAAACTCCAAGTTTATAATTAAATTCGTTCC
>CAZEBL010000222.1:0-4935 GCA_964510325.1 uncultured Melioribacter sp.
ATAGTCCCGCTGTCAAAATTATAATTCCATGTTTGATCTGCAAGAGATCCGTTTAGAAAAATTTGATTTGTTACAAGATTTATTCCTGTAGCAGAAATGTGATGAGCTTTTGCATCATTATAATAATTAGCAAAATTTTCTACAGTGGCGGTTGCCATACTATTAAAATTTCTGCCAGCAACCATAAAAATTATACTAAATCCAAGTACTAATAGTAATGCACCTTTTCCACCCATATAATTCTCCTATCTCAAAGAAAAATTTCTTGCCGGTAAACGAACCTGACGCCAAATTACTCTTTTATCAGCACCATAATCATTTCCATAAGCAGCTGGATTTTCGACGGCAATATCAATTTGAATAGCTGCAATTCCTAATGGTGGCGAAGCCGGCATAGTCGTAATTCTATCACCATTAGCATCAAAATAAGTTAACTTGAATTGGGTTATACCAAGATTAGAACCCTTTGGTGTTTCAGAATTAACTACCCGATAAAGTAACCTATCATTTGGATTTGGTGTTGCTGTCAATTCCGTAGTTGGACCAAGATAATACTTTAAAGTATCTAGAACTCCATCTCCAAATGGATTACCGGAGGTGACTAAATCTGTCAAAAAATGAATTCGATTTGAATCGGCTTGTATTATTCCAAGAGCAGGATTTGGAAATGCTATCCAGTTAGCACAATAACCAATTTTTCTAAAATCGTATTCCAAAAGTTTAACTACATCAACAAGATTTTGCTGAACAATTCTTTCTCCGCTATAATTATAATTATTTTGAACTGCGGCATCATTCATCCTCAATAAGATCATCAATAGCATTCCGCCGATTATTGTTGAACCTAATATGTCTAAAAGCGTTCCAAATCCCATTTGTCACCTAAAATACCAATAGCTATAAATTGTTGATAATTTTATTGTATCAACCATTTCAGGACTTATAACTCGCACAATCATTCTTTTATGCCAGGTTCTTTCATTTGAGGCCGAGTTTATATTAGTTAATTTAATATAATCTACTCTACAGAAAGTCTGGAATATTATTTTTCTATTTGTCCCCTCAAAAGCAACTGTGTCTAATTTGGGATTAGTAATAAAACAATTATAATCATCAAAGTCGTTAAAATCTTCCGGATAGTTTCTATTTTCGCCCGTTTCAATTCCTAATGCATTTATATTTGTTAAAACAGTTAGACTGGTAACAGCAGTAGTATCTGTGTTGTGGTCGAATGCTTTCCCGGTTGCTTTTTCAATCATTGATGTTGCTAAGGATGTAGCTAAAATTCCGTATCTATTATCTATCATGGTCGAATTGGTAGTTATTAGTCCTCTGTTGGTCGTTAGAATCACCATACTTAAAAGGAAAATCGCTCCAATTGTTATAAGCATTTGTCCGGTATTCATTTTTAGCCAATTAATTCTAATCGAAGATAAAAAAATTAACCCGCTTTTTCTATTCAAAATTTGTGCTATAAATCAGACTTTGTTTTTAAGCAATTGGAATTGTTTTATAATCATAAGCAAGCAAGATGTAATTGTGACATGTAAAAAGGTAATTATCTGTGATAGATTATCCATCGGCTAAAATTTTCGGCTAAAGTTATTATATTGTATTAACTGTTTTAATGATTGGCAGAAGAATGGATCCGATAAATATAATTGCCGCAATAATCCTGTTTGTATCAATGACGGCTAATTGGGGCGGTGCTAAAAAGGGCTTAAAAACATCTATAACAAAGGTTGTTGAAAAACCGGAAACCTTTTTACAGAAGATACCACCTACAGTTTCAGCTATAATTCTTATAATGATTATACTTGGAATTTTTGGAGTCGGTACAATATCAATAGTGGATAATCAATATCAGTTGGAAAGAGTAATCGGACTTGTTTTGTTCGCGGTTTTTTCATGGCTTCAGGTTTCTGCTTATAGATTACTTGGTGATTCATATGCCCCGGATATAGTGATTTTAAAAAATCATAAATTGCAAACAAGAGGAGTTTACAGATTTATCCGTCATCCGCAATATCTTGGCCAGGTATTAAGTGATTTAGGTGCCGGAATTGCTTTGTTAAGTTATTTAGTTATACCAATGGTTTTGTTGATAGAACTTCCTTTATTTATTATGAGAGCTTACGCAGAAGAAAAAGTTCTTACCAATTATTTTAAGGAAGAATATAAATCTTATAAAAAAAAGAGTGGATTCATTTTACCTTTTATCGGTTAGCTAATCATGAAAAAAAAATTGTTGATATACTTACTGGCTTCTCTAATATTTTTTACAAATCAGATTTCAGCTCAGCGTTTATTAAAAATTACAGTCGATAACAATGGGACCGAAGCAACATTATCCTATGTTTCCCGAAATAGTTTTGTATTTGTTTCTGGAAAAGAATTAGCATCACTCCTTTCTGCTAATATATTCTACAACAACGAAGCAGCAAAACTGGAAATGAAATTTCCCGAATATACAATTAAACTAACGGCGAAGAATCAATTTTTAATAATTACAAATAGAACCGATAACACAACAACAATTTATCAGCTTCCAATCTCAACACTTTTAATCGGCGAGGATATTTTTATCCCGTTGAAATATTGCGAGAATTATTTGAGCCTGGCATTTGGTAAGCAACTATTGTTTGATAACAGTTCCAAAAACTTAAAAATCACAAACGAACAATACTCACCCGAACAATTCTATGATTTAGCGATAAAACCAAATGAAATACCGGAAGTAAAGCCAAAAGATGATGCGGTAAAACCTGATATGAGAAATAATAAATCCGCATATGATGTTTACGGATTAATTATTGAAGACAAATCGAATGGAACTCTAATCCGATTAAAGACTTCCAAAAAAATAAATATTCCTCGTCATTCAATTAGCAATAAAACCCTCTATGTTTTTTTCCCCGGTGTTTCACTTGCTCCAGATATCGTCAATGGTATTAAAAGCTCCGGATTGGTAAAAAGTGTTAAGCGGGTAGCAGTCTCACAAAAAAATTATCAACTCGAATTTTTACTTGATGAAGGTTACTCAACTTCGGAAGCATTTATAGATAATGAAAGCAATGACATAATGATCACGATTCACAATAAGCTATTCACTTCTAAAGAGCAGACTTCCACCGATAATAAATCCAAATGGATTTTCGATACCATTGTCATTGATGCGGGTCATGGCGGTAAAGATCCGGGCGCAATTGGAGTAACCGGTGTTAAAGAGAAAGATATTAATCTGAAAATTGCACTTAAGCTGGGCTCGTTATTTGAAAAAGAATTACCTGATGTAAGAGTTGTCTATACACGCAAGACGGATGAATTTATTGAGTTATATAAAAGAGGTAAAATTGCAAACGAAGCCGGGGGAAAGTTATTCATTTCTATTCATTGCAACTCAACACTTAAGAAAGATATTGGGCATCGCGGATTCGAAGTTTATCTATTACGTCCGGGTAAAACACAGGATGCTATTGAAATAGCAGAGTTTGAAAACAGCGTTATTAAATTGGAAGATAATCCGCAGCGTTACCAAAAATTAACAGACGAAAATTTTATACTTGTTAGTATGGCGCACTCTCAATATATGCGTTACTCCGAAAAATTCTCGGATTTACTAAATCAGGAGTGGAAGCGCGGTGCTGAAATTCCATCACTTGGTATTAAGCAAGCTGGATTTTATGTTCTGGTTGGTGCTTCAATGCCGGGTGTTTTGATTGAGACGGGTTTCCTTTCCAATAGAAAGGACGAAGCGTATTTAAATAGTAGTAAAGGTCAAACTGAAATTGCACGTTCAATTTTTAATTCTGTAAAAAAATATAAGGATTATTACGACCGGGAAGTTTTTGAAAAACCGGTAAACTAAATAATAGACGGGAAAACGTAAAAATTTTATATACATAGACCTTTATTTTGGCAAAAAGAGGGTAGAATTTGTTATTAAGTTTCATTCGGTTTAACTTTACTTCGCAAAAAATTTAGAAAGGTGATAGATAATGACTAATGCTCAAAAATGGATGTCGGCTTTCCTAGTATTATTTCTCGTATTATTCATTCTAAGCCGTTTAACTATGAAAGAGGAAGTTGTTCATCATACAATGAATGAAGGTTATAACGAACAAACCGCTCAACAGAACGAGACAGACGTAGATGGTTTCACATTGATTAAACAAAACGGATGTGTTACATGCCACGGACAGAACTTAGAAGGAACAAATATGGCTCCCGCTATTGCCGGAATGAGTGAATTCTGGTCGAGAGACAAATTAATTAATTACTTACGCAATCCTTCATCCTACAGTGGCGATAAAAGATTTCAAGAGTATAAATTGAAGTACAAAAATATTGTTATGCCTTCTTACGGAAATCTTGATGTAAAGGATTTGGGTAAGATGGTAGATTATTTATTGACGAAGTGATAATTCGAAAATAGTAGAATAAAAAAGCCCCTATAATGGGGCTTTTCTTTTTCCTTCAATTGAAAGATGATTATGCTTTTCCGACACTTCCAAGAACATTTACAATTTTGTGTTTATAAAGTTCTTTTAATGAATCTCTTGCCGGACCCAAATATTTCCGCGGATCGAATTCAGCTGGATTATCAACAAATACTTTTCTAATCGCAGCGGTCATTGCAAGACGTCCATCCGAATCGATATTAACTTTACAAACGGCAGAAGCCGCAGCTCTGCGTAATTGATCTTCCGGAATTCCAACTGCATCTTTTAACTTACCGCCATTGCTATTTATAATCTTTACTAATTCAGCCGGGACTGAAGAAGCTCCGTGTAAAACAATAGGGAAGCCGGGAATTCTTTTTTCGATCTCTTCAAGAATATCAAACCTTAGAGGAGGAGGAACTAAAATTCCATCTTCGTTGCGAGTGCATTGAGCAGGAGTAAATTTATTCGCGCCGTGGCTTGTACCGATTGA
>CAZEBL010000223.1:0-4892 GCA_964510325.1 uncultured Melioribacter sp.
AACCGGAGATAATGTTACGCAAGGCTTGGTTTTAAGATTGTCAAAAAACATTTTGAAAGCAAATCACAACCACTCATTGATATTTCCCTTGATCATGATCCTTGGTTTTAAGATTGTCAAAAAACATTTTGAAAGCAAATCACAACGTTTCGCTGGTGATAATCCAAACGAGGCATCTTGGTTTTAAGATTGTCAAAAAACATTTTGAAAGCAAATCACAACAACATCAACGATTACAAAGAGATTGCAAGACTTGGTTTTAAGATTGTCAAAAAACATTTTGAAAGCAAATCACAACTGTAATGTTTATATCCATTCAAGGATAGATCTTGGTTTTAAGATTGTCAAAAAACATTTTGAAAGCAAATCACAACTAATTGAGAAAAGTTATAAGCATTTCTTTTCTTGGTTTTAAGATTGTCAAAAAACATTTTGAAAGCAAATCACAACGGCAATCCACTGACAGAAAATTCGGCGACTCTTGGTTTTAAGATTGTCAAAAAACATTTTGAAAGCAAATCACAACAATAAATGTTTTTACCCCACTTCTGTTTCCTTGGTTTTAAGATTGTCAAAAAACATTTTGAAAGCAAATCACAACAGGAATTTGATACGGAAGAAAGGATAATAACTTGGTTTTAAGATTGTCAAAAAACATTTTGAAAGCAAATCACAACACAACTGATAGAGGGACGTTACACATTGCACTTGGTTTTAAGATTGTCAAAAAACATTTTGAAAGCAAATCACAACTGATCACTAATTGCAGAGGAATTCTTCTTTCTTGGTTTTAAGATTGTCAAAAAACATTTTGAAAGCAAATCACAACAATAAATCTCACCTTGTGTCAAGTTGTTCACTTGGTTTTAAGATTGTCAAAAAACATTTTGAAAGCAAATCACAACTGGTGATCCATTAATTGCTTCTAAGAGTTTCTTGGTTTTAAGATTGTCAAAAAACATTTTGAAAGCAAATCACAACTAAATATGTTTTGGTAGTTTAACTTTGACACTTGGTTTTAAGATTGTCAAAAAACATTTTGAAAGCAAATCACAACTGTGCGGTTTTGTAAAAGAAAGCTGGGCGGCTTGGTTTTAAGATTGTCAAAAAACATTTTGAAAGCAAATCACAACTGTGCGGTTTTGTAAAAGAAAGCTGGGCGGCTTGGTTTTAAGATTGTCAAAAAACATTTTGAAAGCAAATCACAACGACTGCATAATATGTAAGTTGCTTCTCCTCCTTGGTTTTAAGATTGTCAAAAAACATTTTGAAAGCAAATCACAACGCGTTGAGTTAACACCCTACCGCGAACCGGCTTGGTTTTAAGATTGTCAAAAAACATTTTGAAAGCAAATCACAACTCATCACGTTCAGCAATTTCATCAGTAAAGCTTGGTTTTAAGATTGTCAAAAAACATTTTGAAAGCAAATCACAACGTCCCCGGGTATTCCATAAACGCAATTAACTTGGTTTTAAGATTGTCAAAAAACATTTTGAAAGCAAATCACAACCATCAAATCAATATAACTTTACGAAAGCTTCATCATTTTATTAAATAAACCCAATAACCTACGCTATTTTTTTCTTTCCCGTGATAAAGAAATTCCACCAAATCCGCTTATGATTGCAACATAAAAACCAAGATCGTACCACCAGCCGGTGTTTTCCTTCTCATATATTCTAATGGAAGGATTAAACAACCCAACAACTAAAGAGACGGGTGCAATCCATCCGTGCCATACACCCATAAAAAATCCGGCCGGACTTTTTTCGCGCATCGCTTCGCTTCCGGGCATACAACTGTTTATTGTTAAAACAAGAAATGAAATTAAAACAAGTAAATGTAATTTTTTCTTAATCACTCTAAATTTCATTTCCATTCCCCTCTACTTTTTATTAAATAATTCCTTTTCTTATTGCTTTTGCAACTGCTTCGGATTGGGAGTGAACATGAAGCTTGCGATAAATGTTTCTGATATGATGTCGGACAGTATCAACGCTAATAAAAAGTTTATCTGCTATAGATTGATAATTATTTCCATCAGCAAGTGATGTAAGTACTTCTTTTTCCCGTGATGAAAGCTGAGAATCTTTATCTTCGTTTTGCTGCCCAACATTCTGCTGAAAGAGTGTAATAACCTGTCGAGCAATCAGAGAACTCATTGGTGCTCCACCTTCGAATGCATCTTTAATTGCTTCTAATAATCTGGTGGGAGGAGTTTTTTTTACAAGATAACCGCAAGCCCCGGCACAAAGCGCTTTGAATACAGATTGACTATCCTCGTAAACTGTAAGCATCAGAATATTAAGTTCCGGTTTAATTTTTTTTGCACGTGAGATTCCGTCTATTCCGCTCATGCCCGGTAACCCGATATCCATTAATACAACATTAGCATCGAGCGTGGGAATCTTATGAAGGAAAGTCTCACAATCCGGGAATGAACCGACACAACTATATCCGGGTGTCCCATTAATTAGTGCGGCAAGGCCATCTCTAATTGTTGTGTTATCTTCTATTATTGCTACTTTTATCATTCGTATAAAGAAATGTTACACAGCAAAAGTAAGTTATTTTAGACAATTATGGGATTGAAATATTACATGGGAAGTAAAAGAAATTGAATGGGGAACGATTTACTTTAATCGTCCTATCTTACCGCTAAATTTTATTTTTGTACCGGAATTACCCGATTCAATTTCCAGCGATCCGCCAATAAGTGTAGCACGGCTTTTCATATTCAATATACCATTACCGTATTTTATTTTTTCCAGATCCATTCCAAGTCCATCGTCAATTAGCGTCAGTTCTAATATATCCTTAACAATATTTGCTTTTAATGTAATTGATTTGCACCCGCTATGCTTAAGGGAATTATTAATTGCTTCTTTGAAGATTAAAAACAGATTCTGTTTGTATTCCATCTGGAGTTTAACAGAGGAAAATTTTTCGAGGTTTACAGTTGCAAAGGAAATACCCATCGAATTAAGAAGATCGCTATAAGAATCTTTTAGACGGAGAATAACATGATAAAGAGAATCGCGCTGGGGATTAACCATCCATACAATATCGCTCATGTTGTCTATAAGCATTCTTGCTTTCTCGCTAATTGTATTAATCTTACTTATTGAATCATCGCGGTTCAAATTAATACCATTTGCTGCCAGCTCACTAAGTATCGAAATTTCTGTTAGTCCGGATCCAACGTTATCATGCAAATCGGCCGATAATTTGCTTTTCAGTTTTTCAATTGAAAGAAGATTTCTATAGCGAATAGTTCCTATATAATAGATTATAAACGCAGCAAACAAAACAGTAAATGTAATAAACCACCATGTTTGCCAGTATGGAGGAGAAATAAATATGTGGAGTTCTGTTCCAACATTATTCCACACCCCGTCATTATTAGAACCTCTAACACGGAAAACATATTCGCCCGGAGCCAGATTTGTATAACTTGCAACTCTTCTTCTCGAATCTACAAAATGCCATTCGTCTTCTATTCCCTCTAAAATATATGCATACTGGTTATCAGAAGGACTAGTAAAATCGAGAGCCGAAAATTCAATCGAAAGGAAATTCTGATCATAAGATAAATAGACAGAATCAATTTCCCCTTTGATCGGTTCATTAAAAACCCTGATTGAACTAATAACTATTGGCGGAACAAAGTAATTTTCTTTAATGCTGTCCGGGTGAAAATAATTTAATCCGTTAATTCCGCCAAAGAACATTTCTCCAGACCGAGATTTAAAGTAAGCGCCACCGCTAAACTCAAGACTTTGTAATCCGTCGCTTAAATCGTATTGCGTAAAGAGCTCCGAAATTGGCGAGAACTTAAAAATACCGTTGTCGGAGCTTATCCAGAGATTTCCATTATTATCTTCAAGAACTCCATAAACAACAGAGCTGTAAATTCTGTTTTTTGTATCATAGCGTGTAAATTTTTCTTTACGTTTATCGAATTTTAGTAATCCTCCGCCGTAAGTAGCAATCCAGAGATTTTTTGATCTGTCTTCATAAATTCCCATTACCCTGTTATCGCTCAAACTCGATTCATCTCCGGCAATATTTTTGTAAGAGATAAAATGTTCACTCTTTTTATCAAATTTGTTAAGACCACCACCGAATGTTCCAATCCATAAAATTCCGTCGCTATCTTCAAAAACAGTATAAACTCTATCATCACTTAAGCTGAATGGATCGTCAGAACTATGTTTATATTTCTTAAAAGATAATTTACCGGGAAAATTTACAAACGGTTCTATTTTGTGAAGTCCTCCGCCAAATGTACCGATCCAGGTATTCATTTCTCTATCAATAAAAACCGATTGAACTTGATTTGCACCCAGACTTAAACTATCGAGCGGATCGTTTTTAAAGTTGATAAACCGATTATTGTAAAAAAGATTTAGCCCACCATTAAATGTTCCAATCCATAAAAGATTTCTGCTATCTAACAGTATTGTTCTAATATGATTGTCGCTTACTGAATTCGGATTTTGGGGATTGAATTGATAGTTATAGAATTGATTCTTTTTTCTATCCCATAAATTTAATCCCCCTTTGTAAGTACCAATCAACAGGTCGCCATTAATATCTTCTGCAATTGCCCAGACCACATCATCATTAAGTCCGTTTTTATTTAATGGGTCTCTGCTCAGTTGTTTGAATTTTACACCAAAAGGTTCGTATTTGCTTAAGCCCTTTCCTAAATGCGAACCGATCCAGATATTGCCGGAAAAATCTTCGAGCAAAGAGAGTATTTCGTTCTTAGAAATTGTTGTAGAAATGTTCGGATCATTTTTAAAACTAATAAATATATTTTTTCTGTAATCGAATTTATTAAGTCCGCCGCCAAATGTACCAATCCATATTGCACCGGATTTATCC
>CAZEBL010000224.1:0-4892 GCA_964510325.1 uncultured Melioribacter sp.
GGCGACCCGACCGTGCATCCACAGCCCGAGGATTACTGGGGAAACGTTAATCCGGTTGGACCACGTGGTGTTTATGATGAAGCAAAAAGGTTCGCCGAGGCAATTACAATGGCTTACAACCGCTATCATAACCTTGAGACAAGGATTGTACGAATATTTAATACATACGGACCAAGGATGCGGCTTGACGACGGAAGAGCGCTACCTACTTTCTTTTCTCAGGCACTAAAAGGAGAAGATATTACAGTTTACGGAAATGGAAAACAGACCAGAAGTTTCTGCTTCGTAAGTGATCTAATCGATGGAATCTTCAAACTCCTTATATCAAATGAAGTACTACCTGTAAATATCGGTAACCCAGAAGAAATTACGATAGAAGACTTTGCAAAAGAAGTTATTCAAATTACTAATTCAAAAAGCAAAATTGTTTTTAAAGATTTACCAGTTGATGACCCGCAGGTTCGCCAGCCCGATATCTCTAAAGCTAAAACTCTTCTTAATTGGTCTCCTAAGGTTAGCAGGGAAGAGGGATTGAAAACTACTCTGGATTATTTTAAGAAAATGATCTTTTAATAATAAAAAAGTCCCGCATTTCGCGGGACTTTATATATACATTACTCATTATTCATTTTACATTACTTTTAATACATTCCGTCCATTCCGCCGTGTGGCATCGGAGGCATCGGTTTTTCTTCTTCCTTTTTCTCATAAACTACTGCTTCTGTTGTAATTAAGAGAGAAGCAACTGAAGCTGCGTTTTCTAAAGCTGTTCTTGCTACTTTAGTAGGATCAATTACTCCGGCTTTTACAAGATTTTCATATTTTTCTGTTGCGGCATTAAATCCGAAATCATCTTTTCCTTCAAGTACTTTGTTCAATACTACAGCACCTTCTAAACCGGCATTTGCAGAGATCTGTTTTAACGGCTCTTCTAAGGCTTTCTGAATAATCTTGATTCCGGTGTTCTGATCAACATTTTCACCTTGAAGTTTTGAAAGTGAATTAATTGCTCTTACGAAAGCAACTCCACCGCCGGGGATAATACCTTCTTCAACAGCTGCTCTTGTTGCATGAAGTGCATCTTCTACACGGGCTTTTTTCTCTTTCATTTCAACTTCTGTTGCTGCACCAATCTTAAGAACTGCAACACCGCCGGATAATTTTGCTAATCTTTCCTGAAGTTTTTCTTTATCGTAATCTGATGTTGTCTTTTCAATCTGAGCTTTTATTTCGTTGATTCTCTTCTTAATATCATCAGTTTTTCCGTATCCTTCAACAATTGTTGTGTTGTCTTTATCAACAACAACTTTCTTAGCACGACCCAAATAATCTAAGGTTGCGTTTTCTAATTTGAATCCTCTTTCTTCAGAGATTACTGTTCCATCGGTTAAGATTGCAATATCTTCTAACATTGCTTTTCTTCTGTCACCAAATCCGGGAGCTTTAACAGCGCAAACCTTTAATGTACCACGTAATTTGTTAACTACTAATGTTGCAAGTGCTTCACCTTCTAAGTCCTCAGCAATAATTACAAGTGAACGTCCGGCTTGAGCAATTTTCTCTAAGATTGGGAGAAGATCTTTCATTGCAGAGATTTTTTTGTCGTGAATTAAAATGTATGGATCTTCTAATGTTGCTTCCATTGTCTCGGAATTTGTAACGAAGTAAGGTGAAATATAACCGCGGTCAAATTGCATACCTTCTACTACTTCTAAAGTAGTATCAGCTGATTTGCTTTCTTCAACAGTGATAACTCCATCTTTCCCGACTTTTTCCATGGCATCGGCAATCAGGTTACCGATAGTCTTATCGTTGTTGGCAGAAATTGCACCAACCTGAGCAATCTCTTCACGTCCACCAACTTCTTTTGAAATTGATTTTAAGTACTCAATTACTTTTGTAACCGAAAGGTCAATACCTCTTTTCAAGTCCATCGGGTTAGCACCGGCTGTTACGTTCTTTAATCCTTCACGGTAAATGGCCTGGGCTAAAACTGTTGCAGTTGTTGTTCCATCACCGGCTACATCACTGGTTTTGGAAGCAACTTCGCGAACCATCTGAGCACCCATATTTTCCATCGGGTTTTCAAGTTCAATCTCTTTTGCTACCGTTACACCATCTTTTGTAACTGTAGGTGCACCGAATTTTTTATCGATAATTACATTACGTCCTTTTGGACCTAAGGTGACTTTAACAGCATTTGCTAATTTATCAACGCCGTTTTTTAATGCTGCTCTTGCATCAGTACTATACTCAACTATTTTTGCTGCCATATTTAATTCTCCTTATATTTTATCAAACTTTTATTTACTTAACAATTCCGTAAATGTCGCTTTCGCGCATAATTAAATATTCTTCCCCTTCAATCTTTACTTCAGTTCCGGAATATTTTCCATATAGAACAGTATCACCAACTTTTACAGTAAGCTTTATAAGTTTACCCTCTTCAGTGGTTTTTCCTTCGCCAACTGCAACAACGGTTCCTTCAATTGGTTTTTCTTTTGCTGTATCTGGTAAAATAATACCGCCTTTCGTAGTTTCTTCAGCTTCTTTTGGTTTTACAATTACTCGATCCTGTAACGGTTGGATTTTGAATTGAGCCATTTTTACCTCCTAATTATTTAATTTATGGTTAGCACTCTATAAAAACGAGTGCTAATATAACATAAGAGAAAAAATTTGTCAAGATTAGCCGAACCAAATTTAATTATGCATAGAAAAGCACCCTAATTATAATAATTTACATCAAGGATGAGAGGATTTCTTAATTATTCTGCATAAATAACATTTCAAAATTATGAATGAAAATTCACAATAAGTTACCGTTCAAAATCGAAAGTGAAATATAAAAGGCCGCAATTTTCCGACTTCGATCGATTAAAACCGGATTAACTGCTTATATTTTTACAAATGAAACAGCAATTTTTAGCTTATCTTAATGACACTCTATAATAGTAGTTGATAAATATTTATATTAAACTTTCTTAAATAAACATTAAGTTTTTACTAATATTCAACTTTTTTGGTAAATAGGATTTGCTGATTAAACCTTTTTTTCACAACATTATTCTCTTCATTTTACACTTGTTTATACACATATATATGTGTATTTTTACGATAAATGTTAGACAATGGAGAAAAAATGGATTCCATACAAATAAAAAATAAAAAGGAACGGTTGAGTTTTTTTGTTAACTCAGATTTATCTGATAAAATTACTCAAATTTCACAACACACTAGACTAACAGTCAGTGAAATTGCTCGCAAAGCATTACTTAAGTACATTGACGAAATTGAGAAAGAGAAAATTGAAAAAGAACTTGAAGAGGGTTATAAAGCCAATTATGATTATTATCTGAAATCTCAAGAGGATTGGAAATATGCAGATAAAGAATAAAACTGGAATCATTTTTCCTCTCCTCCGGGGCGATGTTTATCTTGTAAATCTTGATCCTATTGTTGGAAAAGAGATTGGCAAAGCCAGACCAGCTGTAATAATTCAGAATGATATTGGCAATAAATTCAGTCCTGTTACAATTATTGCTCCAATCACAAGCGTAAAAGAAATAGTTAAACCTCTACCTATAATGATATTTCTGAACAAAGGAGAAGGTGGATTATCTGAAGAGAGTTACATTGATTGTGGCCAGATAAGAACTGTTGATAAAGATAAAAGATTAATTACGAAGTTTGGAACTCTTGATAAAAATAAAATGATGGCTGTTGATAAAGCATTAAAAGTTTCTCTTTCTCTTCAGTAATTAAAAGTATTCAGGTTATTCAATAGCTTTAATAACTTTTAACTGCCGATTGACCGCTCAAAAATGTAATCTATGTTCTTAAGTAATTCAGCGTGATTAAAAATCTTCTCTAATTCATCTTTGTCAATAATTTTTTTAATCTGTTGATTCTTTAACAACTCACTTAATAAGTCGGTCTTTTCATTCTTCCAGACTTCCATAGCACAACCCTGAACTATCTGATATGAATCTTCTCTCGATATCCCTTTCTCGGTAAGAAGTAACAGAACCTTTTGCGAAAAGATTAGTCCGCGTGTAAGATTTAGGTTTTTTAACATATTCTCAGGATAAATAATCAGGTTCTCTATTAGTTTTGTAGTAAGTCCTAACATGTAATCAAGAACAATACAACTATCCGGAATAATTACTCTCTCAACCGAGGAATGGGATATATCCCTCTCGTGCCAGAGTGCTACATTTTCTAAAGCCGATTGTGCGTTTCCTCTAAGTAATCTCGCTAACCCGGTAATCCTTTCACTTATTATTGGGTTTCTCTTATGAGGCATTGCTGATGAACCCTTCTGTCCTTTAGAAAAATATTCTTCTGCTTCTAATACCTCTGTTCTTTGCAAATGCCTTATTTCAATTGCAATCTTCTCAAGTGTTGCACCAATTACAGCAATTGTTGTTAAAAACTCTGCATGCCGATCCCTCTGAACTACCTGGGTTGCTACCGGCTCAGGACTTAAACCTAATTTTTCGCAAACATATTCTTCAACCTTTGGGGATAAATGCTCAAAAGTTCCGACTGCACCGGAAATTTTTCCAACACTTATATTCTTAATTGCTTTTTCTAAACGCTCTATATTACGTTTAGTCTCTTCATACCATAACGCAAATTTTAATCCCATTGAATAAGCTTCAGCGTGTATTCCGTGACTCCTTCCAATACATAGAGTATGTTTATGCTCAAGTGCCCGCTTTTTAAGAACGGATTTTAATTCCAATAAATCTTGAAGTAAAATTTCACCTGAGGATTTCATCTGGTAGGCAAGAGTTGTATCAAGTACATCGGAACTTGTCATTCCGTAATGAATATGCCTCGAAGATGGTCCGACATATTCGGCTACATTTGTAAGGAATGCAATTACA
>CAZEBL010000225.1:0-4882 GCA_964510325.1 uncultured Melioribacter sp.
TGTGTTTGAACAATTTTACTGGTGGAGTAAAAGATATGCTTGATGCCTCAGTTGCAGCAATTACGGTTTTTGAATTTGTAAATGGTCGCGGCTGTGAAGTTGGTGGCAATGACGGTTTAGGAACAATAGTACTTCCAAGGAAAATATTTTTATGAACGCACTTTATGTACTTTTCGTTTTAATTTCGGGCGTTTCATTTATTATTTATGGCTCTCTTTTCTTCCTATCGCCGCCGATGAGAAATGAATTTAAGCGTTTTGGATTAGAAAAATTTGCAACGTTAACCGGAATCTTAGAGCTTTTGGGAGGACTCGGTATGCTGGTTGGTCTTAAGTTTAATTTTATCCTGCTTATTTCTTCTGGTGGATTAGCTTTGTTGATGCTCTTGGGTTTTGGGGTAAGACTTAAAATAAAAGATGGCTTTTAGCTCACAATGCCTTCTTTGTTTTTTATGTTGTTAAATTTATATGTCTTCTTATTTACTATATAGGACGGATTTTATTAAACAATAAATGAAATATTTTTTTCACGAATAAAAGGAATAACAAAATGGAATGGATTAAAATAGCTATTCAAATAATTATAGCTGTATCAATTTTTAATGTTTGGGTATTACGCTTTGGAAAGCCAACTAACTGGCGTGGCGGGACTGCGAAAAGTATGAAAGAAGAATTTGAAGCTTACGGTTTGCCTCTCTGGTTTATGAAGTTAATTGGTTTTTTAAAACTAACACTTGCTTCACTTTTAATCGCGGGAATATTTCTGCCTGATTTAATAAAACCGGCAGCAATTGGTATGGCGGTTTTAATGTTGGGGGCCATTGTTATGCACATTAAAGTAAAGGATAAACTTATTAAATCACTACCTGCTTTTACTTTTTTAGTGCTTTCTTTGATTTTAATATTTGCTTAAATAATAAAAAAGGATAAAAATATGAAGAACTTAAATTCAATAGGACTTGATGTTAATAAATCAGCGGAATTAGCTGATAAATTAAACACGCTGCTCGCGAACTATTCGATCTTTTATCAGAACACGCGCGGTTATCATTGGAACATTAAAGGTGAAAAATTCTTTGAGCTTCACTTAAAATTTGAGGAACTCTACAATGACTTGTTTATTAAAATTGATGAAGTTGCAGAAAGAATTTTAACGCTGGGACACTCGCCAAACCACAGATATTCCGACTATAAAACAGCATCGGCAATTGCTGAAAGCAAAGAGGTTTCTGACGGAATGAAAGCGGTTGCTGAAATTATAAGCTCCTTCAAAACTATCATAACACTCCAAAGAGAACTTCTTGCATTATCGGCAGAGATAAATGATGAAGGCACTAATGCACTTATGAGTGATTACATTCGTGCACAAGAAAAATTGGTTTGGATGTATTCAGCTTTTGCTAATAAGCAATAATAATTATTAATTCATAAAAATTTTTTATGAATATTCTTATTGAAAAAATTGACCAACAAATTGCCAGATGGATGAAACGCGGGAGTACTCCTGCAATTAGAATCTCTTTTGGAATTATTTTTATTTGGTTTGGGATTTTGAAACTTTTTGACGTTTCTTCAGCCGAAAGTTTACTAAAGGCTACAGTAGTTTGGTTGCCTTTTGGTTCACCTGAATTCTGGTTAATAATTATTGGCTGGTGGGAAGTTATTATTGGAATCACATTTCTATTCTCTCGAACCACTAAAATTGCTATTGCATTGCTTTTCCTTCAAATGTTTGGGACGTTCATGCCCCTGGTTTTATTGCCTGAGATAACGTTTCAGAACGGGAATATTTTTACACCATCCATGGAGGGTCAATATATCATTAAGAACGTAATGATTATTTCTGCGGCCTTAGTATTAGGCGGCAAATTTTATTCCGGTAAAGAATAAAACTACTTTTATGATGCAAAATTTTAATTCTGTTAAGACAATATCAATTAGTCTGATATTTCCTCATCAGCTTTTTGAAAAACACCCCTCATTATCTAAAGATAGATATGTCTACTTAGTTGAAGAAAACCTTTTCTTCACGCAGTATAAATTCCACAAACAGAAACTCGTTTTCCATCGCTCTTCAATGAAATTCTATCAAGACTTTCTTGAAAGAAAAAAAATCAAGGTGATTTATATTGATTCAAGCAATGAATTATCTGACATCAGGAAACTTATTCCGCATTTAAAGCAAAATGGAATTGAAGAGATTCACTTTGCAGAGGTAGCTGATAACTGGCTTGAAAAACGAATTAAACAAACGGCAGAAAAATACGGCATAAAAATTCACGAATATTCTTCTCCGGCTTTTCTGAACAATAAAGATGAGCTCAATAAATACTTCGGTGTAAAGAAAAAATATTCCCAGACAGATTTTTATATTAAGCAAAGAAAAAGACTGGGACTGTTGCTTGATGATAATGAATCACCTGTTGGCGGTAAATGGACTTACGATACCGAAAACAGATTAAGATATCCCGCCGCAAAAAAACCACCAAAAGTAAATATGCCTTCTGTAAATAAATATTATAAAGAAGCTGTAAAATATGTGAACCAAAATTATTCAGACAACTACGGCGAGATAAACAAAAGTTTCATCTATCCAACCACTTTTAAAGAAAGTAAAAAGTGGTTTAATGAATTCTTAGAAAAAAGATTTTCTGAATTCGGAATTTATGAAGATGCCATAGTTGCTGAAGAAAACACTCTTCATCACAGCGTATTAACACCAGTGTTAAATATTGGATTGCTCACTTCTAAATACATAGTTGAAGAAACTCTTAATTATTCTGAGAAGCACAAAATTCCATTAAACTCAGTTGAGGGATTTATTCGGCAGATAATCGGCTGGAGAGAATTTATTCGTGGAGTGTATGAAATATCGGGCTCCTTTCAAAGAACAAAAAATTATTGGGGCTTCAAAAGAAAAATTCCGAAAAGTTTCTGGAACGGAACAACTGGCATTGAACCGCTCGATATTACAATTAAAAAAGTTTTACAAACAGGATATTGTCATCACATAGAAAGATTAATGGTGCTTGGTAACTTTATGCTTCTTTGCGAGTTCGATCCCGATGATGTTTATCGCTGGTTTATGGAATTGTTCATTGATGCTTATGATTGGGTGATGGTGCCGAATGTTTACGGAATGAGTCAATTTGCAGATGGCGGATTGATGGCAACAAAGCCATATATCAGCGGCAGTAATTATTTGATTAAGATGAGTGATTTTCAAAAGGGTGAGTGGCAATTAATCTGGGATGGTTTGTTCTGGCGGTTTATGGATAAGCATAGAAAATTCTTCCTTTCAAATCCAAGATTGGGAATGCTGATAAAAACTTTTGATAAAATGTCTAAGGAAAGAAAAAATAATCTGCTATCTGCTGCTGAGAATTACTTAAATAACTTTCATGCTTGATAATTAAAAACATCTTTAAATGTTTATTTCCATGAAAATCCTAAAAAGCCATAAGGTTATTTCACAAGCCAAATTATCATAATAATTATTTCCCTACTGAAATTGTCTGTGATAATATTCACTAGATAAAATAATCTTTTACATAGGCAAACGTTTCCTTTAATTGCTCAGTAATGAACAAAGATAATTAAAGAATATGGTTTAGCTTTACAATCGCAAGTTATTAATGTAGTCACTGAACGGGAGGATTGAAAATCTTTATAAGCGAGTTTTTTCTATTTCTTTTTACTGGCCATATTAGAATGTTTAACTCCGAATTCTTTCATCAACTCTAACCCATAATTCCGAATTGTTTCTATAATGAAGATTGCCCTTTTACCACGTGTTGTTATAGAATATTCTACTTTTGGTGGAACAACAGGATAAACTCTTCGCTCAATGAAACCTTCACTTTCTAATTCTCTCAATTGACTTGTAAGCATTTTGTGGGTTATATGCGGGATATCTTTCTTCAATTCACTGTATCTCATAACTCTGTCTTTTAATCTCCAAAGAATCGGCATTTTCCATGTTCCGCCTATTCTATCCATTGCAAATTCGACCGGATTATAATAGAGTTTGTTGTTATATAAAAATTCTGGCATCCCGTCAACCGTTTATTTTACTAATACTTTCCTAAAAGTGTGTATCACTATAATAAGTAAGTATATTGTCAAATATAGTATTTACTTTCATTTTTACCATGTAAAAAATGTTCTAGTTAAGCGTAGATAATCAATGAATATCTTGTTGATTGATAAGATCATTTTTTGAAATACTCAAAACAAAATATAATTATGAACGCATTTATTAAAATTACAAATTCAATTTAACTATAAAAGAAAGGAAAATATATGAGCGCAAACATTGATGTATTAAATCCGGAAAAAAGAAAAAAAATTTTACTCATTGCCGCAAATCCATCTGTATCAAAGCAAACCGGCTGGCCAATTGGATTTTGGGCCGCTGAGTTAACTCATCCTTATTTTGAGTTTACTGAAAAAGGATATGAAGTTGAAATTGTTAGTCCCGATGGAGGAAAACTTGAACTTGATGGTTTTAGCGATCCAAGACACGAAAGCGGTTATTCAGCACACGACTTGATTAGCTTAGGTTTTCTGAGTTCTCCGAATCACTCAAAGTTACTCGAAAACACAAAAAGCATTTCGCAAGTTAAGATTGAAGATTATGATGCTTTGTTTTTAGCCGGCGGTCAATCTCCGATGTACACTTTCATCGATAATCAAAAACTTCACAAGTTTGTTGCAGATTTTTATGAAGCAGGAAAAGTTGTTGCGATAGTTTGTCACGCAACTTGTGTTCTTCTTAAAGCTAAAACAAAAGACGGTAAACTTTTGGTTGATGGAAAAACCTGGACAGGATTTGCAAACAGTGAAGAGCAATTCGCTGATAATTTTGTCGGAATGAAAATTCA
>CAZEBL010000226.1:0-4879 GCA_964510325.1 uncultured Melioribacter sp.
AAAAGACTATTTAAAAGGAGTAGATATATTTTTTTCATTTCGCCCTCTGTTGTAAATAGAAATTCCAATAACTAATGTGTAATTATGACACAATCTGATTCCACAAAAGAATTTTCTATCAACAGAGTTCCAATAAATTCAATTAATGGAGAGGAACTAATAAAGAATTGATTTCACAATGATAAAGTTAATTACACGGGAAGCATAATAATACTTATTATCCTAATATCAAATAGAAATTTTGTGGTCGTCTAGAACACTTTACCTTTCTGGTTAAAATAATTAGCGGGTACTAAGAGATTATTTTGTTAACTATTTAATAGCTGTTATATTATTTAAAGAATTTCAGATCGCTGCCTTGAAAAATAAATTTTGATTTGCCGGCAATGACAGTTATTGTAAAAAAACATATATGATTGGTAGATAATTAATTTGGTGAGTAAAGTTGTTTCAAATCCTTTCGGGGATTGTTTGAGATTATATAAAAATGCCCCGCTGTTGACGGGGCATTACGTTGAAAAATCAAAAATATTATTTAACAAGCATCAGTTTTTTTGTTTCGCTGAATGTACCGGCTTCAAGTCTGTAGAAGTAAATCCCGCTCGTCAGGTTATTTGCATTGAACGTAACATTGTAATACCCGGCATTCTGATCTTTACTTACAAGTGATGCAACTTCGTTTCCAAGCACATCAAATACTCTTAATCTTACAAATGCTGTAGTTGGTAATTGATAACTAATTATAGTAGTCGGATTGAATGGATTGGGGTAGTTCTGATTAAGAGCATATCCAGTAGGAATTATATCATTTTCATCTTCAACGCCGCTTGCGACTTCCACTTCTGCAGCAATCCAAATATCTCTATCCATATTATTCCAGGCATCTTCCATCGCATGGTAAGTATTGTCGCCCCATTTTTCCCATGCACGCTTCTGTCCATTTCCTTCCGCATTAGCATCCATAATTAATCCGAAACGGTCATCAATTGATGCGCCCCATTCAATTCCTATAAAGAAAGGAGTAGTAAAATTAATACCGGGAGAGATCGGGAAATAATTATGTGATACACCCGGAGTTGTAATATCAATTACACTTGTACTATAAGATTGGGAATAAAGTGTTGATCCGGGCGAGCCATCAGGATTTCTCTGTTTTACAACAACATTAAAGTTATCTGCAGAACCAGTGATTGTTTTTCCGGCAAAGTAGAAATAGGCACCTGTTAATCTTGCACTTTGTGTTAAATCAAATCTCTGGTATTTGCCTATATCTGCATAATTGTTAGTTCCGGCAACATAACCCCAGTTACCCTGATCGGTTGAAACAGTAACTGTATATGCAGAATTACCATAGAATAAATTCTGAATTGTTGTTTGACCGGTGAAATTTAATTGAACAACATTACTCATGTTGCTTAAATTGTTAGAAGTGTCGAATGCCTTCAACATAAAATAAACCGTTCCCGCCGGCATTCCGGTAATTGCAAGATTATTTTTACCAACTACAAGGATTGGAGAATTACCCTGAGCAGCCCCTGTTCCGTTCCACGTAGTTTGATTAGGTCCATAGTATAAATAGTATCCGGCTAAATCAGATTCGCTGTTGTTATTCCATGTTAAGTTTGCTGCTCCATTACCTGTAACCTGTCCAGCTAAATTTGTCGGTGCTGCCGGTGCAGTTCCGTCAGGAACGTTGACACTTCTGTTAACAACTTTTGCAGTTACATTTGTTGCGGTAATTGTTGCCTTGTAAAGATTAAATCCGGAAATATTTTTATTTGCGTTAATAGAATACTCAACAGATTTTGTAGAATTGCCGGCAATATCCCCAAGGCTTCTTACAAGTGTACCGGATGCAAGGGTTAATCCATTAAAGAGTTCTAATGTTACAGTAACATTTCCAGCAGCAACAGTTCCTGTATTGAAAATATCAAATTTTACAGTGAAAGGATTAGGAGTTAAATTTCCACCGGAGAGAGTTAAGCTTGAAGGTGCTGTTACAGTTACTGCTAAAGGTGGTAATAAATCTCCGTTTGGTTTTATACTACGTGTAGCTTTGTTGTTAGATTCATTCGATTCGGTTATTTGATTTGTAGGATCAACTTTTATGACTATGAAACGATACTCTGGACTGGTAGGAACACGATACTGGAATGTAAATGTTCCTGTTCCGCCAACGGCAATACTTGGAATAGTTCCGCTTCCAATAACAGGCGCATTTCCACCGGCATCCGGATCTCCTTCGTATGCATAACAAATTACGTTTGAGGCTGCAACGTTTCCATAATTATGTACGGTAACTGTAACAGTGATTAAGTCGCCGACCTGAATATCAGTATCGGCTTTGCTGTATGCTATGTCACTTGTAGAAAGTGCAAGATCTGGATAATCGAGTGAGTAAGCAAGCGGAACAAAGTCCGCACCCGCACCGCCATTACTTTGAATAACTGCTA
Source organism: uncultured Melioribacter sp. (assembly GCA_964510325.1). Classification (GTDB taxonomy): domain Bacteria; phylum Bacteroidota; class Ignavibacteria; order Ignavibacteriales; family Melioribacteraceae; genus DSXH01. The sequence goes on from CAZEBL010000226.1 coordinate 2,454, forward strand.
CATTTTTTGTGCTTTCAATTTTATAAACATATTTACCGCTTGAAGATGAAAAATTATAATATTTCCCTTCGTCCAACGTTCCGGTCCAAACTTGCGAGGTTGATGTATAAGGGAAAGTTGTATAAACACCCATACGTGTAATTGTAACACTATTACCATTTTCATAAGAAAAAACGTGAATGTTGCTTCCAATTGTCGGCATATAAAATAGCTTACCAAAGCCTCGTCCTGTTTCATCAATTGCACGCGTCATGTAATAGTAGCCGTTATCTGTATAAGCGATTGGAGTGTTGGAAACAGAAACTGCGCCAGAAGAAGTTACCGACCAAAAAGTTGGAGTATTAATTGGATCGACATGTACCTGACCCTTTTGAAGTGTGAATGTACTTATTGTTGCACCGGTAGTTGTGTTTTTTACAGTTACTGTATTGTTGTCTGCATATGAAGTTACTGTAATACTATTTGTCCAGGAACCGTTAAATGCAGAAAAGCCGTAAAATAAAGTTCCTACAAATGTTCCATTACTTGCCGGGATATAATAATCCTGATCTTCATAAGATAAAGCAGAAACAGGTTTGGTACCGGTCACTTGTAAAGGAGTATTCCATGGAACTCCAACACCATTTCGGAATGAATAATGTTCACCAGCATTAAGAGAACCAGCAGCAATAATATTACCAGTATTTAAATTTCGAACTGTAAATCCAGTTGCATTTTCATATGCAAAAACTATAAAATCATCTTGGGTCGAAAAAGATTGCATGGACATCCAAGTATTTAGTTTTGTAGAAACACCTCGCCCGGCTTCATCCACAGCAAAGAAACCATTTACAGTTGAGGAGATAGCATCTCCTACAAGTACAGTATAAGTCTTATTTCCAATAATTCTGAAAATGCCGCTTCCAAAATTGAAAGTGTAATATTTATCTGTATTTAAAGTTTGAGTTCCTTTCTGAACACCATTTGCATCGTATACTGTAACTGTTGTGTTATCGAAATAAGAGAATACAGTAATATCTCCAAAAGTATAAACCGTAGTAGCAAAATTTGCATTTGTTTCCTGTGCCGAAAGGAATGGACCCGGCATAGGAATATTCATAATTGATTCAGGAATAGCTCTTTCTTCTTTTATTTCTTTTTTAATGCTCTGTCCATAAGAAGCCGAACAAAATAAAATAGATAATAAAAGAGCAATACATGTAAGATTATTTTTCATATATCCTCCTTAACACTAAAGTGTCTTAAAAATTATTAATATAAGATTGGGTAGAAATGAGCGGTTTAAATTTATCTGCGAAAAATTCTGAGGTGTCAGAATAATAAAAGGCGGCTGGTTATAAGTATAGCATTTTAATATTTGCATTCTGTGCTGACAAATTCAGGTTTAAACACAACAATGAATTCGTCAATTGTGAACATAGATTATGAATTCTAAAAAGTCAATTATAAGTCAAATTGATGTGATAACAGATAAATAATTATTAATTACAGAAAAGTTGAAATAAAAACGCCGGACAAGCCGGCGCTTAAAAATACCTTTGGTGTCTTTATCGATTTGTTTTTATTTCCTCTTTTTTTCTTCCTTTCATAAAGTATGCAATAATCAATACAACAATAACGCCAATAAGAATTACGTAAATCCAGTCAAATGCCGAAGCGGGGGCAACTTTTTCTTTCCACATACTTATACGGCTTTCAATAGTGTCCTTGTTGGCTTCAGTCATCATGTTATTTTCAATAAGTATTGGAATCCAAGTTGGCTGAACTTTTGCAAAGTAAACACTGTCTGTAAAAGTGTAAAATATTTTTTCGGATTCATCAGAACTTTTTACTCCAAGATTTTTTAATTCATCATCAATAAAAGAAGTTGTGCTGTTTGTAAATTGATCTCCGCTGTTGAAAGGCAATAGCTTAAGATTCTTTTCTCTGAATAGTTTACTAACCTGGTTCCACATCTCTTCGTTTATTCTTTGATTCCAATCGATAAACATGTTGTCGATGCCAGCTATTTCAGTTGCTTTATCGCGCTTGTTCAAATATACATCAGCCAATTTGGGTCCAATTTGTTTCCACACTTTGTTAAAATCTTTGTATTGCCTTTTCATTTCCGAAAGGTCATCGGGTGTAAGTTGTGTAACCCTCATAAATTGAATGTTGTCGTTAATAGTGCGTTCAATATTATAGAAGAGGTTTCTACTATCAACTTTGGAAATGATGGATTGTTTTTCCGCATCATTTAATGTAGATGGCGCTTTTACAAATTCTGCAAGAAGGCTATCAACTATATCGCGGACTAATAGGTCCCGTTGCTGAATGTTCGCTTTCAATTGTGCAACTAATTTTTCGAGAGATGCTATTGTAGCGGCATCTTTCTCAACTCTTAAATTGAGTTGACGGATTTGTCCAAGTAAGTCCTGGTTCTTCTC
>CAZEBL010000227.1:0-4857 GCA_964510325.1 uncultured Melioribacter sp.
TTTTTAATTGGCACTAAAGGATGTTTAACGTAATAATTAGAACCAAGTAAACCAAACTCTTCCATTGTAATTGCAAAGAATACTGTAGAGCGTTTCGGTTTTACCTGAAGGTCTTTGATAGCTTTAGCAATAGTAAGAATTCCGGCAACCCCGGTAGCATTATCAACTGCACCGTTATAAATTTTATCTTCAGTGGTTAGTGTTGAATCGTAACCAAAATGATCCCAGTGGGCCATATAGAAAACATACTCATCCGGTCTCTCGGACCCCGGAAAATATCCAAGAACATTATTGGATGTTAAAAATGTAAGCTTATTCTTCATAACAAGAGATGTGGTTAAACCCAATGGTTGGGATTTAAATCCTTTCATTGCAGCACTTTTTAGTTCGTCGTCTAAATTTAAACCGGAAAGTGAAAATATTTCCTTCGCTTTGTTAAGAGTAACCCATCCTTCAAACTTGCATGCGCTACTGTTTTTCTTACCATCGTCAATAACTAATTGAGAACCCATTCTTCCGTTTTGAACAACTCCCCACGGATAACTTGCAGCACCATCTTCGTGAATTATTAATATTCCAGCAGCACCTTGTCGTGCAGCTTCTTCATACTTGTATGTCCATCTACCATAGTAGGTCATCCTTTTACCTGTAAAAAGATCGGGGTCGCCAGTTGCATAACCCGGATCATTAACCATTACAATAACAATTTTATTTTTAACATCAATTCCTTCGTAGTCATTCCACCCATATTCAGGCGCAACTATTCCATAACCTGCAAAAATAATATCGCTGTTCAGCACTTCTATCTTATCTTCAATTCGTTTAGTCACTGCCACAAAATCATTACCATGGTTTAGAACTACATTGCCATTTTTGGCTTTAATTACAAGCTGCTTTGGATACTCTGGTGAAATTTCAACAATTGGTAAGGGCTGCAAATAGCTATCTCCGTTTAATGGAAGCAGTCCGAGTTTTTTATACTCATCTATCAGATAAGAGATTGTAACTTCCTCTCCCTTAGTAGTCGGTTTTCTACCCAAAAATTTATCCGATGAAATTTCTTCTATATGCTTTAGTAATACTTTTTGATCGAGCTGACTTTCGAAAGATGTTTTTTTAGAACATCCAGAAATAACCAACAATAAAAACAGTGCCAATAAAAGAAAAAGTTTAGACCGCATATTTTCACCTTTTTGTATTGCAAAATTATTTTATTAGTTCGATTGGTATTTATTTTTGATAACTTTATTTTGACATCATCTATTAAGAATTTTGTGTGTCTAATTTCATAAAAGTAGTAATGAGAGTAAAATGAAAAAGTTGATTTTCTTATTTTTTATCTCGATTCATTTATTTGCCCAATTCGGTTCACAGGATTCCGGAGGTAAACTATTACCCGAACAATCGTGTTACGATGTAACACATTACGATTTAAACCTACAAATTGATCCAGCCACTAAGTCAATTGGAGGAACCGTTACCATTTCAGCAACATCTACAAGAAATTTTAAACTGATGATTGTTGACTTAGACACAACCTTTACAATTAATAACATTGATTTGATAGCGCCGGGTTCAAATTCCATCTCATATAATCATAATAATGGCAAAATATTTATAGACTTTAATAATGAGATAACAACTAACGAAAAAATAGTTCTTGCAATAACTTATAAAGGGCAACCCCGTATTGCAAAAAATCCGCCGTGGGATGATGGATTCTTATGGCGAAAAACTAAAGACAATATCGACTGGATTACATTAACATGTCAGGGCGGTGGTGCAGATATCTGGATCCCATGTAAAGATCATCCAAGAGATGAACCCGATTCTGTTTCCTTACACATAACCGCTCCGCAAGATCTTGTTTGTGTTGGTAGCGGTAGATTTATTTCTTCTGTTAACAATTCCAATGGCACTAAAACGTGGAATTGGTTCGTATCAACTCCTATCAACAACTATAATATTATGTTTTACCTCGGTCCGTATATACCGATTGAATACGACTACACAAGTGTTACAGGTGAAAAAATTCCTTTTACAGTTTGGGTTCTGCCAGAAAATTATGATAAAGCAAAAACACATTCGGTTCAGTTCCTAAAACATATGAGCGTAAACGAAGAACTGTGCGGTCCATATCCGTTCCGTGCAGATAAATATGCGGTTGTTGAAACTCCACATCTTGGAATGGAACATCAAACAGCTATTGCTTATGGATATGGATGGAAAGATGATCCCAACTTTCCTATCGACTGGCTTCATCACCATGAGTTTTCGCACGAGTGGTTCGGTAATCTTGTAACTGTAAAAGACTGGAGCGATTTCTGGATTCACGAAGGAATCGGATTATACTTACAACCTCTCTACCTTGAAAAAGTTTACGGCAAAGAAGAATACATCAGTTACTTAAGAAAATATAAGCGGATTCAAAATAAAAAGCCGGTTGCACCACGAGCCGAACTTACAAGCAGCGAAGCTTATACCGGCGATATCTATAATAAAGGCGCATGGATTGTTCATACACTCCGTTATTACGTTGGTGATGATGCATTCTTTACCATTCTAAAAAGATGGGCCTATCCAACTGAAGAGATGGAACGCATAACAGACGGTAAGCAATGTAGAAATGCCGATACTGATGAAATAATGAAAATTGCCGAAAAGTTTTCCGGTAAAAAACTGGACTGGTTTTTCGAAGTCTATCTAAGAAATGCACCTCTTCCAAAACTTCATTATAAAATTGAAGAGAATAAACTCTCGCTCTGGTGGGAAACAGTTAACAATCTTCCTTTCTATTTACCGGTTGAAGTAAAATCAGGCGATAAAATAACGCGAGTTGAAATGAATAATGGAAAAGGGGAGATTGAATTAATCAACAATCAGGATTTTAAAATCGATCCGGACGAATGGATTCTTATGGAATTAATCCATCTGTGACTTCATAGAGATATTTTGTTACATAAGAAAGATATAATATTATGAACGAGACAATAATTCTTTTAATTATAGGATTAACCGGCGGATTAGTTAGCGGCGTTCACGGAATTGGCGGAGGTATAGTTATAATTCCAATGCTGGTAGGATTTTTAGGATATACACAAAAAGATGCACAGGGCACGTCACTGGGGCTGCTTCTTCTGCCAATCGGAATTCTTGCTGTAATGAATTATTATAAAGCGGGACACATCAATCTGAAAGCTGTGGCAATTATGGTAATTACATTCATAATTGGAAGCTATATATCATCATTATATGCAGTCAATTTACCTGAAGGAACTTTGAAGAAAATTTTTGCTGTTTTTCTCTTTCTATATGCTCTAAAACTTTTTTTTGGAAAATAATTTAGATGAGGTAAAAATTTTTTCTAAGCTGTTATCGAGAACCTCTGCAATTTTTCTTGCTCTGTTTGTTACATTTTTATGGTCCACATCATTTGTGATTATCAAACTCGGTCTTAAAGAAATTCCCCCTTTAACTTTTGCCGGATTGAGATACTTTATTGCATTTATAATTCTTCTTCCATTTATTTTCCATAAAGAAAAATTAGAAGAGATAAAAAGTTTAGACAAAAAAACATGGCAAAAATTAATTCTGCTTGGAATAATTTTTTATACTGCAACACAAGGAACTCAATTTATCGGACTGTCTCTACTTCCTTCCGTTACAGTTAGTCTATGGCTAAACTTCACACCAATTATAGTAGCACTACTTGGTATTTTTCTTATTTCCGAAATTCCAACCAGGCAGCAATGGTTTGGAACTCTATTATTTATAGCCGGAATATTTGTTTACTTTTTTCCCGTTTCTCTTTCCAGTAATCAAACACTTGGATTAATTGTAATGACAATTGGTGTATTAGCCAATTCCGGCTCGGCAATTCTTGGTAGGGATATAAACAGAAGCGGCAAGCATCATCCTCTTGTAGTTACGGTAATAAGCATGGGAATTGGTGCGGTTCTTCTGCTTATTACCGGAATTATTGTTCAGGGGTTCCCGGCGATCAATTTTACTACTATATTGTATTTGTTCTGGCTGGCATTAATTAATACAGCGTTGGCTTTTACACTATGGAATATTTCGCTACGCTCTTTAACAGCAATGGAGTCAAGCATTATCAACGGTACAATGTTAATACAAATTGCAGTGCTTGCATGGATTTTTCTGGGGGAATCAATTACCATAAAGGAAATCGGAGGCATGGCAATAGCTACAGTTGGAGCGTTATTAGTTCAAATAAAAAAAGCCCGATAAGAACCGGGCCTTATAATATTAGTCTTCTACTATTGCAAGAATATCCGAACGCTGAATAATCTTTAATGTTTTTCCGTTTGTCTCAACTTCCTCTCCGCCATATTTAGCAAAGAGTACTTTATTTCCCTCTTTAACTTTTTCACGTAAATCTTCATCTGTTCCTACAGCTATTACAGTTCCCATACGCGGTTTTTCTTTGGCGGTATCCGGGATATAAAGTCCGGAGGCGGTTTTTGTTTCTTCCTCCATCAGTTCTACAAGCAATCTGTCATCAAGTGGTTTAATTGTCATATTAATTACTCCTTATTTTATGTTCAACAATGAATTTATTTTCGGAACGTCAAATCCAACTACGGGACGATTATTTATCAATATAACGGGAACACCCCTCTGACCGGTTCTTCTAAGCATATCCTCTGCAGCTTTTGGATCACGTGCTACATCTACTTCTGTAAATCGAATATTTTTTTCCCTGAAATATCTTTTTGCATGATTACAGAACGAGCAGGTTGGTGTTGTAAACATTATAACTTTCGGTTGAGGCGGTTTTTGCATAGTTCACCTTATTTTATTGTAATATGATGATTTATTTTGTTGCCGGATTCA
>CAZEBL010000228.1:0-4856 GCA_964510325.1 uncultured Melioribacter sp.
TAGCATTTACAGTAGTCAGTAAGGTTGGTGTGCCAGAGGTAGTAACTTTTCTATATACAGCATACTGTGTAATACTTGAATTATCCAGAGGATGCTTTGACCAGCTAACTTGAACAGGCCGCCCTTCCTGTGAGTAGTTAAAAGACAACGATCGGTAACCATTATTTGGTTTGCCTGTATAAGCAGCAGTATAAGTTGCATGACCCGTTGCAGTAATTGGACTGGAATATGATTGACCTCCGCTTGACCAATTTGTAAATGTATAGTCAATATAATTTTGTGAATAATTTGCTGCCGACGCAGTATTGGAACTAAGTTCCCTCGCATATTCTATCCAGGAAGATGTTCTGGAATTGCCGTTAATATACATTGTACTGTTGGCAACAAACGTTAAGTTATATTCTTTATCGAATTGCGCTACATAATTAGTATAATTACCAGGTGAACTTAAATATTGATATAAATTATATTCATTATTTGACCATTTCTCCCAGAGTCTTTTATAATTATCGGTTCCCGTTTGTCCATCAACCGCGGTTAATGTATGCGGAAAAGTTGATCCTTCTCTGGTAACAGTTACGCCGCTTTGAGAAATATTAGAATGCCATTCATCATTAATATACATTCCTCCGCCCGCGAAGTCATTTTTTAGTAATATCGAATACTCTGTCCAGGTTCCTGATGCAACTACAGAGTAATTCCCTCCTGTACTTAGTGATCCGCCAGAATAATAAAAGGTCTCGTCTGCATAACCAACATTCTGAATTCTTACATATTGATTACCGATTCTTACTACATATTCATTATAATATGGTATTGTAAATGTTGCATCCGGTTGATCAGGGTCTATTCCGGAAATATTTGCTACTACATTCCATGTACCACTACCCCAATTACCATAAGTAAGTGAAGAACCCCCTCCGCATACTTCATAATTCTTAGAGCTGGAATTATAATAGAAAACAGTAATACTTTCGCTTATAAACTGATTACTGGAGTTTTTGATTGAGAACTGCCACTCCCATACATAAATCGGTGGATTGGCTTTTGATGAAAGATTTGTTACAACGAAAAGAATAAGCAACAAAAAAATTTTACTCGATCGCATAATAATTCTCCTTTTATTATTATTACAAAGGCAAATAAAAAGGGTATTATACCCATTAGGTGAAGCAGCCTAATACTTTATTTGCTAAATAGGGCGGTGTTCCAGCACCGCCCGTTATTTTGTGTTTTTTAATTAACTATTTGTTCTTTGCTTCTCTCCTCCGTTTTATTTTCCTCTCCAGATTATTGTTTTTTGAGGCCAGGATGTGTAACCCAGAATAAAAACCTCTTTTCCATTTGTCCAAACATCGGTCATATGGATGCTTCCTTCGGGGGAAAAGAAATTTTTTAATTGCTGCCATGTAAATCCATCATAATACCAGACCATTCCATAAACACCAACTGCAATTTTATAGTTTTTCTTAAACTCATAAATACTGTGCATTGTATAGTTAATTGGCAATATATGAACCCATTCATTATTTATATACTGCCAAACTCCAAAATCTCCAAAGGAATAGATACCGCCCTCATTACCCATACTTATTCCCCAGTTTCCCCATTTAATCACTGACTGCGGGTCTTTTATCTCCATTGAATCTAACACTACCCAGTTCTTAAAGTTACCATTTACAAAATAAAATAAATACCTTTTTCCTACCGTATCATTTACATACACATTTAGATATGTATTGGTGTCCTTAACTATTATCCCATTTATAAAATATGTTGATGCTGGAAGAATATTTAACTTTGGTTTATCTCTTTCCCATTTTGTACCGTTATAATGATAAACAACTGCGCTATCGCATCCAACCCATATATCGTTAGCTCGATTAGTAAATAAACATATTGGACGTAACTGGATATTTAATACATGCTCTTTCCATGTTGATCCATTCCAATTTAGTATTAATTCTTTCCTTGTAAAACCTCTTCGATCACCAACCATCCATAAATTATTAGGTGTTAATCCCATAATCTGGTTAATCGATTTTGTGCTTATTGGAACTCCGCTCCGCATCGGTTCATTTTCAGTCCATTTATTTCCATCAAAATGATATATTTCTCCAAAGCTTCGCTCATTGTGTCCGGCAACCCATGCATCTGTTGGTGAATAAACCCACATCGATGTTAAAAAGGTTTGCATACTCCCCTCATAAGCAATGGTATCGGAGGTCCAGGTCAAATCTCTTGGGTCTTTTAATAGTTCGTTTGGATTTATTGTATTATCGCTACAGGAGTTAAAAAAAACAAGTGATAGTATTAATATCAATATAATTATTGGTAAAGTTAATGGAGATGTTTTTTCTAATAATGGGAAATGGATCGATTTCATATTCCCCCACATAATAATTAGATGAAATTGGACAGGAGTTAGAGGAAAAACAAATTAACATACTTTTATTTCACATCGGGAATATACAGAAAAAAAAAAATCAGAATTGCAAGTATATTTTAATAAACTTGTTAATTCTATTCTTTTTATAATTGAAAATCAATTCATGGATTAACTAAAAAATAATTTACAAAAAGAATATATGGAGAGGAACCAAAACAATTTAAAAGACATCAAGCTACCGCGTCTTAATTCTAAATGAAAGAGTAGATCATCATTATTTTTTCTCTTCAACCCTATATTGAACGTTTGAGAAAACTCCGCTTGTAATTTCTGCGCTTGGTCTTTTCTTGTTTGCTTTAGAAGAGTATTGAAATTTTTCTACAACAAACTCAAATGTTCCGGAAATTGTTTTGTTTGCAACATCATGCTGAGTAATTACCGTTTCCCCTTTTATAGAATTCCATTGCGGATTATCGGGACCATCGGGCACCCAGATAATTTCTGAATCGGGTGTTTCCCCTTTTTCATGATTATGTTCGCTGAATTGGAGCTTAACCGGTGGTTCGCTTTTTAACAATGCTTCCTTACAGTAGAGATAGACAATTTTATCTTCAGCTTCTGCTCTAATTTGCAAATAGTCGGCTTCACCAAGGTTTACAACAACGGCTTCTGTAATTTTACCGTTCATAAATTTACCATCCACCTTAAATGTAAATACCTGTGCCTGGGTGTTGTAATAGAAAAAGGCAAATAAAATAATGCTTGTCTGCAAAATGTATTTTTTCATGATTAATCCTCTTACTATTTATAAAATTATCAAACAGATTTTAAGAGAAAATGATTCACAAACGATAGAATAAAACCTAAATCTTTATCATGCACATATTTTCTTAATCCGCTCTAATCCTTCCTTAATATTTTCTACCGGTGTGGTTGAAAATGAGAAGCGGATGAAGTCATCAAAATAATTCCCGAAACAGGAACCATAGACCGCTGCTACTCCCTCATTAAGGAGGAGTTTATATATGTAGAGTTTTCTTTCTTCACCGGAAATATTTTTAGGAATGAAATTAGAAAAATCGGGAAAAAAGTAGAATCCCCCTTTCGGTTTAGTAACTCCTAATCCATCTATGCTTGATAAGCCGTCATAAAAAAGATCTCTTCTTTTTTCATATTCGGTTACCATCGCATTAAGGGCTTTTTTACTTTCATCTTTATTGTTAAGTGCTTCTGCCGCAGCATACTGAAGGAATGTTGTTACGCCGGCAGTTTGTGTGTAATTACCGAGCTTAAGAAGTTTGGGAATCTGTTTGTTGCGTGTTACAAGATAACCGAGCCGCCATCCCGTCATTGAAAATGTTTTAGATAATGTAAAAGTGCTTATAATGTTTTCATATTCTAAGGAGGTTGGACTGAAGTGTTTTTCGCCGTCGAAGACTACAGCTTCGTATGCTTCATCGGAAATTAGAAACGCTCCGTGTTTTGCACATAGCTCAACTATGGCGGTCACTTCTTCCTTTGTAAAAAGTTTACCTGTTGGGTTTTGCGGAGTATTGAGGTAGAAAAATGATGCACCTTCAAGTGCTCTATCTAACCGATCAAAATCAATACTGAAATCATCTCCCAGAGGAACCTGATGAAAATCAGTTCCGCAATAAGGAACAAAATTTTCGAGAACACAACTCCAGCAAGGTGCAAACCCAACTCCTTTTTTACCTTCAAATAATTTGAAAGAGAGTTCTAAAGATTCCTGTCCGCCGTAAGTGCAAACGATGTTATCCTTATCAAATCCGTTTGCGTTATTAAAATATTGCAGCTTATTAATTATTGCTTCTTTAAATATATCTTCTCCACCGGATTTCGGATATTTTGTTAATCCTTTATCGAGCGCATTTTTAGCCGCATCAACTATATGCTTCGGCGTTGGAAAATCAATTTCGCCGCGCTGAAATAAAACAAAGTCTTTTCCGGTTTTAGCTTTAAATTCCGGTGCAAGTTTTCGAACTTCTTCGCTTATACTTACGATTGGAGACATTCTTACGTTCAGTAAGTTCTCACTGAATTTATAATCAGTCATTTCTTCCCTTTTATTAAATGAAAATTTTGGAGAGGTCTTATTAGTATTACAAGCTATAATAAAACTTAATATAAGGCAATACTCCACAAAAATTTTTATTGAATAAAATGAGTTGGGTGTCCGATGAGAAATGGATTTACTATTACGGCTTAACTAACTAAGAATAGGTCACCGAACTGAGATAACCGACGACTTCAGAATAATCGCCCGTAACATCACCTGAATCGGAACGGGCAATAACTTTAGAATTTTTTTTGCCGGCTAAATTTGCTGCACGCATCATAGCAACAATAGCCCCCCCGCCGCACGCTTCACATCTTCCGGTTTCGAGATCGCTTTGAAGTTGCTCATAATCGTTGCTTTCAATATTCCGTTCTACTACCGAATCCA
>CAZEBL010000229.1:0-4849 GCA_964510325.1 uncultured Melioribacter sp.
GTTCTCACCAATGCAACATCAATTGTTTTAAAATATTTTGACCAGCCGGATTTTTGAGTCGGAATAAGCGGGGTTTCGCCTTCACCCTGATCGCCATATAGAATTGCCATTGCAAGATTTTTAGCACGGCAGAATGTTGGATAAATACAAGGGGGAGAATCGAACATAAAATAATAATGGGGACCTAATGTTAATAGACCGCGCTCCCTCATTTTCATAAAGTAATTCATATTAGCCAGAGCTGCGGTTCGATATACGGTATCTTCATCCGAAAAGAGTGAAAATAAAATTTGCGAACCATCGGCAGTAAGACTTCCGTATGTTGTCCATTTACTTGATCTAACGCCCCAAGAACCATCGGTTGATCCATCCGGGTAAATAAAATAAATTAGCCACTGAAGCGATTTTCTTACATAATCTTCAGCAATTTTATTGTTCATCAATTTAGCATAAAGTCCCAATCCCCACATAGACATATCCATGTTATAACCGAGATCAATTCCGTACTTTGTACCACGAATTCTATTTCCTTCACCGGTAAGGAAATAATCTTCATCCATTTTTGATAATAATAGATAGGCGAGTTCATCAGCTTTCTTTACATAGGATTGGTTTTTGATAATTTGATATACAACTGCTAATGTAGCCGTTGTAGTTGCACAATAATTAATGCTTGCAAACTCGTGATTCATATTTTTTACAAGCCAATCAGCAGCTTTTTTAATCGATTCTTTCCAGCGAAGAGATTGCAATGATGTAAAATGTTTTTCGAGAAGTGGGTATGATGCAGCCATCATCAACAATTGATCGGTTGTAGTTCCTGTCCATTCAGACGGGGTTTCGAACCAGGAACCATCTTCCTTCTGCTGGTTAATTAACCAATTACCGGTTGAAATTGCTGCGCTAAGATATTTTTTATCACCTGTTTCCTTATAAGCAACAGTTAACGGTAAAACAGCTTCGGATGCACGGGTGTGATAATCTTTGCATGATTCACAATAAAACGCACCGTAATTAATGCTTTTCTTGTCAGTATTCTGAATTTTGAGAAGATCATCAACAAGAATTATAAGACTGCTTTTGAAACTTTCTCTTAAAGAAATTTTGTTGCCGGCATATAAAATACCTTCAGCAATAAGACTTATTAAAAAGTAAAAAAATAAAATTGTCAGTATGTATTTTTTTTTCTTCATCGGATTTTAGATTGACAGGATCTGTACTCATTCCACAATAAAAATAAGGAACAAATTTTATCAAGATTGAAGAAAGACCCATGGTTTATATTTTTTTATCCCAGATTCGAAACGAAAATTCCAAATAGCAAAATGACGATGACAAAAAGTACCGCAAATAATAATCCGAGCAGATCTATTTTATATCTCTTAAAACTGAATTTGGATTTAAGTGAAAGAAGATCAACTATTAATAAGCTGTGACCATTTTCTTCTAATGATTTTCCATCTATTTTAGATTTGTGAGCAATACTCTCACCTTCCAGCATAATGTCGTAACCCTGTGCTTTCAGTTTATCTTCCTCACCTACAGGTGTATGAAGAAGAGCAAAAAATTTATTAAGCTGACTTTCCGGTTCCTTCTTTGTAAACATGCTAACAATTATTAAAGATAAAAATCCAGCCGGTAGATATATTGCAATTTGATATTCGTATGCTAGTCCTAAACTCCAGGGTGTATACTTTCCAACATATAACGACACAAGAATTGTTGTAATTAAACTTGCCCAAACTCCATATCGGTTTGCACCTTTCCATATTACTCCAGTCCAGAATGCAATTCCGAAAAATGCTGTTATTTGCCAGATATATTTAAGTCCGTCAACAACACTTGGAATTGTAAGTGCAACCGTAACACCACCAATAACTACTACAAGAGAAGAGATCCGTGCAATTCGGAGTTTCTTTTCCTCTGATGAATCTGAATGAGAAAACCTTCTATAAAAGTTTCTTGTAAAAAGTGCAGAACCACCTACCATATAATTATGACATGCCGGAAGAACAGTTGCAATCATTGCGGAAATCATCAAACCGACTAATCCTACAGGAAGTAAATTAGTTATTGCCAGACCGAATGCAAATTCTCTTTTATCTGATGATAATCCCGGAAAAAGAGCAGCAGCAAAAACTCCTACAAATGCCCAGCCAAGTGTTGCAAATCTTTTTGTGAAATTACCGTAAGTCCACCCCGTCCTGCAATTCATTTCGGATTTACCCGAGCCATTAATTGCCATATGATGGGGAAGGACTGAAACACCAACAAGACCATTAACAATTAACATTATTATAAAGAATAGAGTTACTTCTTCCGGGGCAACAAAACTGAACATATGTTCCGGTAATTTTGCTTTGATAGCTGTCATTCCCCCACCGGCAATAATTGCAAATGGTATTATCAGAAATGAGAGCATCACAATTAGTATACCTTGAAGTAAGTTAATTACAAGTGCAGATGTAAGTCCGCCAAGAACACTATAAGATAGGAAAAAAACTGTAAGCACAATAACAATCACTTCAGCCGAGACTGCACCTCCTGAGATAGCTTCGAGCGAAACACCGGTTGCTTTTAAAATTAAACCAACTTCACCAATAAAATAAATTAATCCCATAACTGAATAGGCCGAAGCTAATTTTGTTCCATACCTTTCTTGAAAAAAATCTCCAATAGTAATATATCTTAATCTTCTATAGACAGGTGCTAATAACCAGTAAATAGGAGTCGAAAACAAATAAAGCCATTGATACCAGATACCAGCTAAACCGATCTGGTAGGTTGCTCCACTAACAGCAATTGCTTGGGCAGTATGAGTTCCGGCACCCAGAGCATTAGCAATCTGCATTATTTTGCTGCCTCGGCGCCCGCCCATAAAGTAATCCCCTGATGAGGATACTTTTTTCTTCGCTCTCCATCCAAGCCATATTACTATAAATGCATAGAGGGCGATTACTAGAATATCTATAAATGAGATTCCGAACATTGATTATATTTTATTTTTTGATGAATGATTCCAGAGTTTCTTTAGAATGAATGCTGCCGACTTAGGTTCACGAGTACGTGTGAAAACACCCTTAAGATTAAGAACAACTCTTCTAAAATGCTGGGGTGTTCTGAAATCGGCAAAGTTCCAGACATGCTCTCCTACTGTATAATTTTTTGATCTGATAAGTCTGATGTATGCTTCTAAAAATTTTTGCTGATATTCTTCTGTAAACATTTGTGTTGATAAGGAATGATATCCGGGAACTGTATCAACTCCAAATTCAGTAAACATAATTGGTCGTTTATATTTTTTATAGATTATATCCATTTCATTTCCAAGGATATCAACTGCTTCTTCTAAGTTACCGGGATATTCATACCATCCATAATATCTGTTGAGAGTTATTACATCCGAGAATTCAAATACAGGATCATCAACACCGGCACGTGTACAATTAGGGACTGTAATAGGACGGTATTCATCCAGTTTTTTTGTAAATGTAAAAACTTCCTTCCAATATTTTCTTGCAGAGCCGTTATAATATTCAGAATCCCCAACTAAATTCGGTTCGTTGCCAATTGCCCACATAATAATAGAAGGATGATTATAATCCCTTTCAATCAATCTTTGAATATGTTCTTTATGCGATTTAAGAGTTTTATTATTTACCCGTCTGAAATCCAGACTGACTGCCGCAACTTCATCAATTACTAATAGACCTTTTCGGTCGGCATAAAACATCATTTCTTCTGAATAGGGATAGTGAGATGTTCTAAATGAATTTGCATTAATCCATTTCATCATCTCAAAATCTTTAACCATCAAAGGAAGCATAATGCCCTTGCCTATAACAGAGAAGTCTTCATGCTTACCAAATCCTTTAAGATAAATTTCTTTGCCATTTAGAAATATCTTGTTGCCATCAACTTTAATTTCCCTTACACCGATAGGTAAAATATATTCATCAACTATATAACCATTCTCTAAAAGTTTAACCTCAAGGTCATATAAAAATGGATTCGTGTTCGACCAGAAATGGCAATTGGTAATATTAAATTCAGAAAAAACTTTTCCTCTTTTAACAACAGATTTAGAATTAAAAACTTTTTTACCATCCGAAATTTTTATTGATGCAGTAATATTATTCCCGCCACTTACTTCAATTGTTATTCCCGCATAACCGCTATTCTTTCCTGTAATTTTTGTATCAACTTTAATACGCTTAATAAATATTTTGGGTGTTGTTACTAATTGAACATTACGATGAATACCGCCGTAAGGTGTAAAATCAAATCGTGTAGGTGGATTGGTTTCTTCACGAAGTCTCTTCTCAAACCTGAATTGATCTTTAGTAATCCCCTGTGGAATTGTATCATCATTAAGCTCGTTGTTAACTTTTACAATGAGCAAATTTTCTTTACCGTGAATGATGAAGTCGTTTATCTCCAGTTCAAACGGAAGAAATGCAACAGAGTTCTCACCGACTAACTTTCCATTAATCCAGATTTTTGCATTATAATCAACCGAACCGAAACGGAGAATAATTCTTTTGGATTCAAGTCCGGATGGAATAAAAACTTTTTTTTGATACCATGCAGAACCTACATAGTGAAGTAATCCAAGTTCTTCAAGCTGTTCATTCCAGCTTCCGGGCACTGCAATAGTTGTTTCTGAAGAAAATCCATTAAACCATTTTTGTTTTTCACCAATTTTATCCGGATCGATCTTAAAATCCCAAATCCCTGAAAGGTCAGTAATATTTCTATAATTATTAATTTCTGGATACAACATATTGACTCTCTAAAATTGAAAATTAGATAAACGGCTTGTAATTAATTTTCGGAAAATAATTTTTTG
>CAZEBL010000230.1:0-4848 GCA_964510325.1 uncultured Melioribacter sp.
CTAATTGTTCACGAAGACGATGAAAAACGGGCTGCTATTGACGTAGCTTCTATTCTTATGATGTATTCATGCGGTAAGTACGGTATGAATCCGATTTACTAATATGTAGGAACAGGACATGCCCTTTCCAAGCATTGTTAATTTGCGAAAGTCTGATAAAATTGAAAAAGAATATTATATAAAAAACAGGGCATGCCCCGTCACTACATAAATATTGGAAATAGACTATGAATCATCATCCAAAAATTTTGAATAGAAATAAATCCGTATTGCTCGTAATTGATATTCAGGAAAGGATTCTTCCTGTAATTTTTGAATACCAAAGAGTTGTTCAAAATTCTATTAAGTTAATAAAAGGTTTTAAGACACTCGGTTTACCGGTTTATTTTACAGAGCAATATCCTAAGGGTTTGGGACCAACATCATCAAAGATTAAAGAAGCATTGGAGGATGCAAAGGCAATTGAAAAGATGAGCTTCAGTTGTTACGGGGCACACGGATTATTTGATGAATTTAAAAAAAGAAATATTGAGCAGGTTGTTTTATGCGGTGTTGAATCACATGTATGTGTAATGCAGACAGCGCTGGATTTACTTGCTAATGGTTTTCAGGTTCACGTTTCAGCCGATGCTGTCTCTTCGAGACGAGAGTTCGACTTTAATGTTGCACTCAACAGAATGCAATCAAACGGAGTAGAAGTAACACTGACTGAATCTATTCTGTTTGAATTGCTGGAGGTATGCGGAACTGATCAATTTAAAGCTATTTCAAAACTTGTGAAGTGACCTAATCAAAATATTTCTTGGGGAATTCAAACCGGAATGTTTTCCCTTTGCTTCTTTCAACTTCGCGCCAGCTTTTCTCTTTAAACTCTATCGCTACAATTCCACATGTGGGAATGTTGGTAATAAATTTATTACCAAGGTGATTTGCATAATTTGTTATAGCCGGATTATGTCCGAACAAAAAAACAATTTTATTCGAATCGGGAATACTCTGCACAATCGCTTCAAGTTCCTTAATACCGCACAGGTAAAGTGATTTTTCCGATAAAATATTTTCGCGTGTATAGTTTAATTCATCTGCAAAAATTTCAGCTGTACTAATTGCACGAACAGCAGGACTTGATATAATTAGATCGGGATGAACTTTTTCTTTTTTGAGAAGCGAAGCCATAAAAGGAGCGTCTCTATTACCGCGCTTATTTAAAGGTCTTTCATAGTCAGTTAATCCCTCATTATCCCAGCTCGATTTTGCATGACGGATTAAATATAGAGTTTTCATTTAGTACCGGATTTCAGGTTTTCAAGAATTCGTTTCATCTCTTCGAGATGCTTAAGTTTAAGCGGTTCGAGTACTTGTTGTGCATATTTTGTAAAAAAACGATGTGAAGAAATAAATTCAATACTTTTCTCAAGCCATTCCTGTTCTGAAAGAGATCTGCCGAAATGGAATTCAAATTCCAGCCGGAACAAATCATTCCTGTTAGTAAAATTCTTTTTACCTAGATGTGCAAGGTCTGCATCGCATATAACTTCTTCTAAAATGTTCTTTGGTTTCTGAGGTACTTTAGTTGCAAGAATGCAGTTACAAACTTTATCAATCTTATCCGCTGGATAATTCTCCCTTAGCAGAAATCCCTTTGCATATTCGGCACTCTTTTCCTCATGTCCATCGGAAATATCAACGTAACCTAAATCGTGAAAACAAGCTGCCAGCTGAACAATTTCCAGATCTGAATCAGAAAGTTTCTCTGCCTGTCCGATTGTCTTACAGGATAAGATTACTTCCTGGGTATGACTTACATCGTGATAGACATGTTCTTGTGATGATTTCTCATAGAGAATTGAGAGAACATACTCTTCAGCTTTTTCAAGTAAATTATTATTCATCTCTAATATTTTATTAGCAGCATAAATTTAAGAAATTCCGGATAAGTGTCTAATTATTTTTATCACATTATAAAAATATTATCACTACCGCATCCCGGTTATTTTATAATTCTTATCAATTAATAGAAGAAAAATTTTTATTTTGAATCTGTTAAAAAAAATATTCTGAAGCGCTTATGTTTAATTACCCATCGGATATATTTGATCAATCAGCAGTAATCCCTTTCAAAAAAGATAAGAAGGGTATTAAGATACTTTTAATAAAATCGCGTAACGGTAAATGGATAATTCCAAAAGGAATTATTGAAAAGGGATTTACCCCGCACGAGTCCGCAAGAAAAGAAGCAATTGAAGAAGCCGGTGTAGATGGCATTGTAAGTAATTTTTTAATTGGAGAATATAAATACGATAAGTGGGGCGGCACATGTAATGTAAAAGTTTATCCGATGCTTGTAAAAGAAGAACTACTCAGTTGGGAAGAAGATTTTTTTAGAATAAGAAAATGGTTTAGTATTGATAAAGCAGTAATTAAAATCAGCAAACCGGAAATAGCAGATTATATTAAGCAGATTCCCGAAATATTCGGTGATCAATTCAATGGCACGACTCGGGCTGCTCAATTATAGTTTTCTGAAATTTAGGACTAAGATATGGAATACCAAGATTCAATCCGCGTAGAATAAAGATAAGGGCAAGCAATACCGCAAAAACCGGAATTAGTTTATTAACCTTCCTCTTAAAATTAACATTGATAATTTCTCCGAACATCGCAGTAGCCAGCATAACAGGGAATGTTCCTAGTCCGAACATTGCCATGTAAAGCGCTCCTGAAATCCAATCGACTGTTGATACCGCACCGGCAATACCTACATAAACAAATCCGCAAGGAAGGAGTCCGTTTAAGACCCCAATAGTAAATAAGGATGAATTCGATTTTTTTGAAATCATCAAGGAGAATTTTGATTTGATAAAATTTGTTATCTCTCGATAAATAAATGTATTTGCAACCCGGGCTTTTATTTTTCTTGGTGTTAAAACATAGATAAGTATTATAACGCCGAAGGCAATTGATAAATCCTGCTGCAAACCGAATATTATTAGCCGGCTACCGAATAAACCGAACAAAGCGCCCATTATAGTGTAAGTAAAGATTCTACCCAGATTGTAAAGAACTCTTCCTGCTAATATTTTTAATTGAGAATCTCCGATTACTGGTAATGCGAGAACAATTGGTCCGCACATTCCAATACAATGTAAACTACCAAATAGCCCCACAATAAATCCGGTCCATATTTCCATCAGTTCACCATCAAAATTTTTTCGTTGTAAAAGCTCATTCCATTTACTTCCCAATCAACTTTAACCTTCCACACACCTTTAATAAACTTATTGGTAGATACAATTTGAGTGTTCGATGTGTCAGCGGAGATTTTAACTGCAAAATCTTTAGCCGGATCGCTTGGTCTGTAGAAGTGAATTGTTCCGGCAATTGTATTGTAATAAAATTGTTTCGGGAAAATAAAATTTATAGACGATTGTTTATTGATTATCTGCAGCGGTTCTTCGAGCTGATTTGTCCGGTTAATTTTATCAATCTGATTTTGAAACTCTAATTCCTTTGCATAATAATTATCGGTAACCAGAGGAACATCCTGATTCATAAACACAAAAACCATTATTAAAACACCTATAACAAAAAGAATATAAGTTGCGGCAATTTTCGTTCCCCACGAAATTTTCATTTTACTTTTCCAAGGAATGATGTTTGAATTACATCGAGTACTTTATTGTTTGATTTAACAACAATTTGCAAAGGTGTTTTCATACTTTTAAGTTCGCTCTTAGGAAGTATAACAAGAAACTTTGCTTCCGATACACCTTGAGGTTCAACATTTAATTCGCTGCCAATTAATTTAATCTCACCATTAATATTTTCAAGCTCCAGATAAGCCGGCAAGCGATTAAATGTTTTGTTCACAATTTTAAGATCGTAAATATTGCTTATCTTATTATCCGGCTGCTCCTGAAAGAGCAATCCTGGGGTTCTTAGAATACTCAATTCAACTGGAGCCCTGTTTATAAGCATGAATAAAATTAGCACAGTTAATACAAACAGAACAAAAGTATAACCGACCGACCTTGGTGTAAATAAGGATTGTTTACCGGTTTCAATCTGATTTTTAGATGCATAGCGTATCAACCCACGAGGACGTTTAACCTTGTCCATAACTTCGTTACAAGCATCGATGCAAGCTGTGCAATTAACACACTCGAGCTGTGTCCCGTTTCTTATATCGATTCCTGTTGGACATACATCAACGCATAAATTGCAATCGATACAATCACCAAGATTCTGAACCTCGCTTTTTTTGATTTTACCTCTCGGTTCCCCGCGTTTATAATCATAATGAATTAAAACCGAGTTTTGATCGAGCATAACACCCTGAAGTCTTCCATAAGGACATACAATTGTGCATGCCTGTTCACGGAAATACGAGAAGACGAAGTAGAATAATCCGGAGAATATTAATACCGCCGCAAATGTTCCAAAATGTTCTGATGGTGAATCCGAAATGTATTTTTTTAATTGATCTATTCCGATAATGTAAGCAAGAAAGAAATTGGCAATTACAAAGGATATTATAAAGAATATAATTTGCTTGGAACTTTTCTTTAGTAATTTTTCAGCAGTCCAGTTCGATTTGTTTAACAACTTTTGTTTGTTCGCATCTCCTTCAATCCAGTATTCAATTTTTCTAAAAACCATTTCCATAAAAACTGTTTGAGGACAAATCCATCCGCAGAATAGTCTTCCGTACACCACCGTAAAGAGGAAAATTGAAACAATAAAAGCAATCATAGTTAAAGCGAACAGATGAAAATCGTGCGGTCCGAATGGAATTCCGAATAAAATAAATTTTCTTTCAATAACATTTAGAATAATAAACGGATGTCC
>CAZEBL010000231.1:0-4829 GCA_964510325.1 uncultured Melioribacter sp.
TCTTTTCTGTTTAGAAGAACAATTGCGTAAGCAGATACGCCCTCTTTACGTCCCTCGAATCCAAGACCTTCAGAAGTAGTGGCTTTTATTGAAATCTGTTCTACACCAATACTTAATATTTCTGCGATTACCTTTCTCATTGCGGAAATGTAAGGAAACATTTTTGGCTCCTGCATAACAATTGTTGAATCAATATTACCAAGTAAATAACCGTTATCTTTTATAAGAATATAAGTTTTATCGAGTAGGATTTTGCTATCAATATTTTTGTATTTTGGATCGGTATTCGGAAAATGTTTTCCAATATCTCCCAGTGCTAAAGCACCCAATAGAGCATCGCAAATAGCGTGAAGAAGTACATCGGCATCTGAATGACCTGATAAACCTTTATTGTATTCTATTTCAACTCCGCCGATTATCAGTTTGCGGTTTTCTGCGAACTCGTGAACGTCGTACCCAAATCCGATTCTAATCTGATTATTCAATGTTTTATCTCGAATGTATTAAACTCATTTTTATAATCGCTCCACTTAATCGAAACATTTCTAACATCTGCATATGGAGGACCTAATTTTATTTTATTAAACAGCTCTTCAATCAAATATCTTTCGCCCTCAACGACAGTAATTACTTCTCCTGAATACAAGTTCTGGGTATAGCCTTTTAATCCCAGATCTCTGCCGACTCGTAGTACATAATATCTAAATCCAACACCCTGAACCAATCCATTAGCAATAATTTCAGCTCTTTCCATAACCGTTTTCTTTTTTAATAAAGATGTTATCGAAGGCTTCAGCTGCAATTAATCCAAGAAAGATTAAGGCGCTTCCTACTAAACCAAAATTAGTGATTTTTTCATTGAGTAAAAAGAAAGCGAATATTGCTGCGAAGATCGGCTCGAATGAATAGATAATTCCGGCTTTTGTGGGACTAACAACTTTTTGATATTTAGTTTGTAATGAAAAATTTACAAGCGTTGCTAATAATGATGTGTAAAGAATTCCTCTTAACGAATCGAATGTTATTTCAAACTGAATTTTCTCTATACCTGTAATTCCAAAAATTCCTGCACCAAGAAAGCTTAATATTGATACGGTAACAAGTTGTAATAGTAGCAGATCGAGAAATTTATTTTTTGGAGAAATTATATCTATAAATACAACATGAAGCGCAAAAAACATTGCACATATTAATGTTAACCAATCGCCGGTATTAAAGTTTGTTCCTAAATCGGTTACAAATTCTTTTAGTGAGGTGCCGCTGCTCGAAAGAAAAAGTAATCCGACAAAGACCAATACTGTTCCTATCTGTGCACCTTTACTTGGAAGCCGTCTTTCGAATATTGTTTGGAATAACGGAACCATAACGACAAGTGAACCCGTTATAAATCCGGATTTTGTAGCTGTGGTAATTTTTAATCCTGTTGTCTGGAAAAAGAATCCAAGAAAAAGGAGTATACCGAGAAATATTCCCGGTTTTAGAGATTGAGATTCTATTTTTATTTTTTTGATAATGAAGTAGGCAGTGACGATTAGCGCAGCAATTCCAAATCTTACCCCTACAAATAATAATGGCGATACATCCGATAATGATTCTTTAACAATTACAAATGTTCCGCCCCATATTATTGTCATTAACAGAAGTGCGCCTTCTCCAAGATATTTCTGGAATAGATTATTTGAATTATTCATCTTCAGTTGAGTAGCCAAAGTTTTTTAGATCTTTTGGATTTGAACGCCATTTTTCGCGAACCTTTACAAATAATTCGAGAAAAACTTCTTTTCCCAGAAATTTTTCAACAGATCCACGGGCAACTTTACCAAGTTTTTTAATTGACGCCCCTTTATCACCAATAATTATAGGCTTTTGTGATTCTTTTTCCACAACAATAATTGCACGAATAAAATCCTTACTATTACTTCTTTCTTTAAACTCTTCTATCAAAACTTCGGTGCTATAAGGAATTTCATCACGGAATTGTTCAAATATTTTCTCTCTTATTATTTCCGAAACAAAAAATCTTTCGTTTGCATCGCTAAGTTCATCTTCGGGAAAATATTTTGGATGTTCAGGTAAATAATCAAGAATAGCGCTTATAACAGATTCGGTATTATAACCAAGAGATACTGAAACAGGGATAATTTTATCAAAAATATTTTTAGCAGAATATTTTTTAATTACCTCATCAACAATTTTCTGATTCGAAATATCAATTTTATTGATAACAAGAATTTTATTCTGTTTCGATTTATTAAGAATTCTCTCTACGCTTTTATCGCTAAATGTTCTATCGCCCGTTGAATCTTCTGAAATATCAAGTATAAACAGAATTATATCAGCATCTCTAACAGATATTTCAACATAATCGAGCATTTTTTCCTGTAGAAGGTATTCGGGATTGAGAATACCTGGTGTATCTAGAAAAATTATTTGATATTGATCTGAAGACAGAATGCCGAGAATTTTTTTACGAGTCGTCTGAGGTTTATTTGTAACTATTGAAAGTTTCTCGCCTAAAAGCGCATTCATTAATGTGGATTTACCAGCATTAGGCAGTCCAATTATTGCCACATATCCGGATTTAATTTGCATTAGTTATTATAAATTTTACAACGTGCAAAATATCGAAGGCAATTTAGAAAGACAAATAATCTTAATGTGTGAATGGAAGAATATTACAATTATTTCTACTATGATAAATTCTTCAGCTTATTCTTAAACTCTTTATGAGATTCTAGTAGATAATAGCCGCTTATCAATAGTAAAAGTGTAAGTATCATTCCAATTGTAGTAATATTTTGATTTTTAAATATACTTTGCAGTATTGAAACGAATTGAGTTAGGTATTCAGATATTTTATTTAATGATGTGCTATTATCGGTTTCCGGAATTGAACGGGCAGAACTATAATAGGCAAATCCCATAACAGCAAATATTAAAACCGTAAACAATCCGATTACTGAAACAAAGAAATAACTTACCTTAGAAACAGCTTTCCGGGAACTCTTAGCAATAATGCTCATTATCCTGTTCGTAAATCCCGCCGGTGCGGGTATAACATCAATATTTTTCAGTGAGTTATCAACAACTTTAAGTGCTTTCAACTTCTTAAGCGCTTCTTCATTATTATCCAGATCCACTTTTAATTTCTGGATTGAAGCACCATCCAGTTGATTATCTATGTAATCGTTTAATATTTCATCGGTTATTTTTTTCATAATAATTCCTCCTGGTAATTATGCTTTAGCAGAAGATCCCGTAATGCATTCCTGGATCTGTGAAGCAGCACCTTTGTGTTTACCAAAGACGTTCCCATTACTTGACTGATTTCGTTTAATGATAATCCATCAACATAAAATAAGATAGTTACAAGAGCATTCCTGAGCGGGAGTTTATCTACTAACTTAAGAACATATCCCTGTGCATTTTCTGAAGTAGCATAAATTCTATTATCATTATATCCAAGTTCAAAAGCTTCATCGTAAGAAGACATTTCCTGCTCAATTTTTCTCTTCTTAGATGCTATAGTAGTCAATGCAGAATTGAATACTATTTTATAAAACCACGTTGAAAACTTAGCATCTCCTCTGAAATCTTTCAAAGAATTAAATGCCTTTAAGAAACTATCTTGTAACACTTCTTCGGCATCCATTTCGTTTTTAAGCATTCTTTTCAATAGCGAGAATGCCTTGTCTTTATACCGATCTATCAGTAAAGAGTAATCCTGATGATTACCCCTGTTAACCGATTGAATGATTTCTATATCAGATAAGTTTTTCATTGCCATTTTAGACCTGACAGATCATTCTAAGGTTACAGTTTGTGGAAAATTAATTTATTGTAACCTTTTAATCAGAATTTATAGTCAAAATGTATGAGAAAAATAAGTTGTAAATAAAATAAGATTTATCAGTAATAAAACGAAATAAATTGTAACCAAAGTGATAGAAGAATAGTCAAAAGTACTAAATAACATAAGGAGAAATAAAATGCACGGCGGCGGATTTTTTATACCAATAACAATGTTTCTGGTAACAGGAATAGTTTTAGTAACCTGGATTTATTTCCGTTCAAAAGAAAAACAAATGATGATTGAAAAAGGAATGAGCTACGAACAAATGGTTGAATTCCTTAAGAATAAGCGAAATCCATACACCTGGTTGAAATTCGGTATTGTAATAATGATAAGTGGAGTTGGAATAGGCATTGGAAGCTACCTTGGAGAAAATTACGATAATCTTGGTGGCTTAGCAGCTCTCTTTATTATTAGCTTTATTGGTTTAGGGTTTATTGTTGCCTTCTATGCAACAAAAAAGTATGAGGTACACAATCAGTAATAAAAAAGCCGGTTATTAGCCGGCTTTTTTTATGCAAGTTCATGTTCTTCAAGCCATCTCTGAGCATCAAGGGCTGCCATACAACCTGTACCGGCAGCTGTAATTGCCTGGCGGTAGGTTTTATCTGCAACATCACCCGCAGCGAATACTCCATCAACATTTGTATTTGTTGAACCTGGTTTTACTTTAAGATATCCGGTTTCATCCATATCAAGTTTTCCTTTGAATAGGTTTGTATTCGGCTGGTGACCGATAGCCATAAAAATACCATCGGCTTTCACTTCGAATGTCGAACCATCTTTTGTATTCTGAAGCAATGCACCGATTACAGACTTTCTGCCATTTTCATTTTTGCCAAGCACTTCTTTTATAACTGCATTAGTGATGAATTTGATTTTAGGATTTTTCTTTGCGCGGTCTATCATAATCTTTGAAGCACGGAATTCATCTCTTCTGTGAATAATTGTAACTTCATCTGCAAAACGTGTAAGG
>CAZEBL010000232.1:0-4825 GCA_964510325.1 uncultured Melioribacter sp.
AGTAAAATTTAAACCGAGATTCCATTTCTTATCGTAATTAACAAATTGTCGTCCCGATAGTTCGTTAAACACGTTATTAAGGTCCAAGCTGCTTACTATATTTATTGCATGTGTTCTATCGTGACGTGGAGTAAAAGGATTCTCTTTATTAACGCGGTTGATCATAAATTCTGTTCGGGCAAGTGAATATGCTACCCATCCTGTAATTGCTCCTACATCTTTTCTTACAAGAAATTCAATTCCGTATGACTTTCCGCTTCCTTCATTAAATAATCCTCTGCTGGAATTAAACAAAGGTAAATTATCTTCCGTATAGGTATCGGGTTTTATATCAGCAAGAAAGGTTGGGTTATAAGAATAGATGTTTGTGTAATTTTTATAATAGCCTTCAATTTCAAACTCGATATTTTTAGCTAACTCTTTTTGATATCCTAGAATAAAATGTGTAGCCGATGAACCTTTAACATATTCATCCGCACTTGTCCATATACTTACAAAAAATAACCGGGGAATTCTATTTGCATATTGGTGATAAATTCCGGATGCAAATTTCAAATTACTGGTTTCGGTTAATCTATATTTAATTGAGAGGCGTGGTTCAAGATTTTTATAATCTTTATCCGAATCGAAATAATTAGCTCTAACGCCAAATTCAATATCCCAGAGGGGATTCGGTTTCCATTTGCTATTTAAGTAAAGGGTATAAAGTATTCTATGTTTAGAAACATCAACTCTTCCGCCGGTAAATCTTTGTTTTAATCCACCGCTAACATTTTTTTGCTCAAACCCGAAATTGAAATTCCAGTGGTCATCAAAAAAATATTCGAGTGCTCCTTTTAATGTAACATCCCGAATATTGTTTTCTTCTTTAAAATCGACATCGTCAAAATCAAAGTCGGAAAAAAATCTGCTTCCCGTAATCCAGAAGTTGCCAAATAATTTTGGAGAAATAATCGAACGCCAGTTAATACTTCCTGTCTGGTTCCCCCATACATAATCGAATCCTAATGACTCCTGACGGTTTTTATCTAGTGTAAAGTTTAGATCGTCAATTCCCCCATAAAAACTTATACTCAGCTTATTTGTCTCATCGATATCGAAGAACATTTTTAAGTTGCCGTCTAAAAAATAGTAATCGGGTATTTCATCTATAACCTTTCCGAGAGTTTGATCGAAATATGTTCTTCTTAAAGAACCCGATAATGAACCAAATTTTCCGATAGGACCTTGAAGAGTTGTATTAAGTGCTAATAAACTTAATGATACTTTACCTTCAAAATTATTTCTATTGCCATCATTATTAGTAACATTTATAACCGATGAGAGCCGTCCTCCATACTCAGCACTAAAACCACCTTTATATACTTCAACTTTCTTTATTGCGTCCATATTAAATGTCGAAAAAAGTCCGAATGCATGTTCCGGGTTGTAAACATCTGTTCCATCAAGTAGAAATAAATTCTGATCAGGTGTTCCGCCACGGACATATATTGAAGATGAAAAATCCGAAACCGGCACAATACCGGGTAAACTTTGTAAAGTTCGTAATAGATCCGATTCAACTACTTGTGGAACTTTATTAAGCTGAACAGGTGATAGATCGACCTTAGAAACTGGTTTGTTAAATAATTTATCAATTGTCCTCGATGAATCTCCGGTAACAACTATTTCTTCACCCTGAATTACATCCGGATTTAAGTAAATGTCTATCCTCTTATTTTGATTTGGTGCGAGAGTAACATTTTGCTGGAAGGTCTTATATCCGACGTAGCTTACAACCAGTTCAAACGTACCCGGATTTGTAACTGGCAGAACATAAAAACCGCTTGAGTTGGAGCTTGTTCCGATATTAATTCCACGTAAGTATATGTTTGCACCGATGAGTGCTTCGCGGTTAAAAGCATCATAAACAAATCCATTAATTGTTGCCTCTCGATTAATCTGCGCCGAAAGGTTTGTGGCTACTATAAAGATAATAGCAACAATTTTTATAAATCTTTTCATGATAATGGAATTATTACCGGGCATAATCGTTTATTCAAAACTAATTTGCAATTAATTATCTAAATCAGTTCTATACAAAATTAGTTCCAAAATTATATGAATAATTGGTTGGTTTTGCTGTAAGCAATTTATAAATATGAAATATGTGGTCAGGATTTAAGATTTATTAAAATTCCCCCAACCACATAAATAACAATGAACAACAAAAAGGGAAAGAAAACCTTTTATTTATATCCCATAGCAACCAACTGATTCACAACTCTGAGAGCCATGTCATCAAACGAAAAATATTTCCACATTAGACCCCACCTTTCGCGTGGTTCCATTCGTTCTTTAATGATTAGCTCTTTCTTTCGAGTATCCAAAATACTTACAGAAATCGGGTTGGGAGTATAAAAGTCACCTCTCTGTTTCGATTGATTTATACTTATTGCACCAAATACTATCAGGTCAACAGTAATATTTTCCGAAATTAATAATGCATCTTCCTTTAACAATTTAGAGGGGTTAAAATCCTGATCCAGAATAATCGACCATGTAGAATCATCCATCACTACTGCAAATCCCTTTTGATAAAAAGCTCTGATAAATGATTCCCTTATTACATCCATATTATATGGATAGTTCTGGTCGTCCAGAAAGGGCATAATTACGACAGAAAGAATCTTTGGAGTGGATCTATTTTCTTGTGCATTATTAACTGCCAACAAAGAGAAATAAAGAAGAAAGGAAATTTGTATTAGCTTTCTCATATTATAGTTCCTTTATTTCTGGTCTTATTATAAGTAACAAAAAGATTAAAAGAAAGGTTTTAATTTGTCTTTACTGCAAGTTGTCCGCATGCTGCGGCAATATCGTCACCCTGGGTTTCGCGAACCATTACAGTAATATTATTATCCCGTAACTTATCAACAAATTCAAGTATCCTATCGCGGGAAGTCGGTTCTAAGTCAGCAGAAATTCCATCCGGTTTCATATGCTTAATACTATTGAATGGAATTACATTAATTTTTGAAGGAAGTTGACTGCATAATTTAGTAATAGCTTTTATATCCTCGGATCGGTCATTAATCCCTTTTAGCATAGTATATTCGAATGTAACACGCGTTTTAGTTTTTTTAGTGTAAAGCTTAAGCGCTTCAATATTCTCTTTGAGTGGATATTTTTTATTTATAGGCATTATTTTAGAACGGGTCTCCTCGAAACATGAATGTAATGATAAAGCAAGTTTAATGCGTAATCCAAGCTCTGCAAGTTCTTTTATTTTGTGTGGAATTCCTGCCGTAGAAATTGTTATCCGTTTTCTACTTAATCCTTTAGTTAATTCATGTGTAAATATTTCGACTGATTTAACCGTGTTATCAAAATTCAATAACGGTTCACCCATGCCCATATAAACAATATTTGTAATACTTTTTTTGTCAATCTCTTTTGCAGTTAAAAGGTATTGATCTACTATTTCACCAGAATTCAGATTTCTTTTATATCCCATTAAACCTGTAGCACAAAACTTACAATCGAGAGGACATCCAACTTGTGTAGAAATACATAGTGTATTTCTTTCACCTTCTGGAATTAACACTGTCTCAATTTTTTTATTGTCGGTTGTAGAATAGAGAAATTTTTTTGTTCCGGTGGAAGGTGAATACTGTGTGGTAATTAATTCAAGAGTTTTAAGTATAGTTGATTCATTTAATTTATTGCGCAACTCCTTTGGAAAATTCTGCATATCAGAAAAATCAAATACAATGTGATTGTAAATCCAATTGAATAACTGTTCACCGCGGAATTTTGACTCGCCTATTGAAATAAAATATTCCTTTAATTCGGCAAGAGTCATGCCTTTTAGTATTTTTTTCTTCGTATTATTTATCATATAAGCAAATATAATAAATAGTAATTGTTAGATAATTAATCTCGTCTAAAAAGATTGAATTTGCCAAACCCTTTATTTAGTTTTGGATTACAATTGACCAGTCTATTTATTACAAAAATTGAGGTCCAATATGAACTTTGAATTCACAGAAGAACAATTGATGATACAACAAACAGCGCGTGAATTTGCTGAGTCTGAAATTGCACCCACAGCAGTCGAGCGAGATAAAACAGCAGAATTTCCTTTTGAAATTGTTAAGAAACTTGGCGAACTCGGATTTATGGGAATGATGGTTTCACCGAATTACGATGGTGCCGGGCTTGATACTGTAAGTTATGTTCTTGCAATGATAGAGGTTTCTAAAGTTGATGCCAGCGTTGGTGTTATTATGTCAGTTAATAATTCCCTCGTTTGTTATGGATTAGAAAAATGGGGTTCCGATTATATAAAGGAGACATATCTTAAACCGCTTGCAAAAGGGGAAAAGCTTGGTGCATTTGCGTTATCAGAACCTGAAGCCGGAAGTGATGCTACTAAACAACATACAACCGCATATAAAGCGGGCGACTTCTGGGTAATTAATGGAATGAAAAATTGGATCACTAATGGACTGAATGCTGATTATCATTTGGTTGTAACTCAAACTGACAAAGATAAAGGACACCATGGAATTACGACTTTTCTTGTTGAAAAGGGGACTCCCGGTTTTGGGCATGGTGCTAAGGAAGATAAACTTGGAATCAGAAGCAGCGATACTTGCTCACTTACTTTTGAAAATTGTAAAGTACCTGAAAAAAATATTGTGTGGGAAGTTGGAAAGGGATTTAACTTTGCAATGAATACATTAAACGGTGGTAGAATTGGAATTGCAGCTCAAGCTTGCGGTATTGCTGAAGGAGCTCTTGATGCTGCAAAAAAATATGCTAAAGTTCGTAAAGCATTCGG
>CAZEBL010000233.1:0-4823 GCA_964510325.1 uncultured Melioribacter sp.
AGCCCTCTCGCTGGCATGGGAAGCGAACCCGGATTCGTTTGCTCTTATTGTTGAATCTCCGGTGATAATGATGTTAAGTGCATCCACCGCACTTGTTGATGGAAAAAGATCTTTTATTAAGTTAAAGAATTTTGTTTATGGCGTTAACTTAAGCTTAATAGTGCTTATGCTTGTTGTAATTTATCCTCCCGTTTTCGAATTCATTTCAATTAAGTTGTTAAATCTTCCGGAACGAGTTGCACATTTAACTCACATTGCAGTTGCAATTCTGATTCCATGGGCTCCATCAATCGGGTATAGAAGATTTTACCAGGGAATATTGATAAGAAACAACAAAACAAGAATAGTTGCTTATGGAACAATTGTAAGATTAACTGCAATGTCTTTAACAGCATTTATCTTGTTTGGATTTACAAGTGTTCAAGGTATTGTGGTTGGCGCCTCAGCTTTATCGGTAGGTGTAATATTCGAGGCAATTGCGACAAGGCTGATGTCTAATAGAGTAATTAAGGAAATCAAATCATCTGAGGAGGAGGGGACGGACTTATCGTTTAAAGAGATAATTTATTTTTACTATCCACTCATATTAACTTCATTTATTTCCTTGGGAATTCATCCGATTGTAACTTTCTTTTTGGGTCAGAGCAGAATGCCGCTCGAATCTCTTGCAGTTTTACCGGTTCTTAATTCGCTTGTTTTTCTATTTAGAGCATTCGGTCTATCTTACCAGGAAGTTGGGATAGCACTTATAAAGACAAAAGATGATTTTGTTAAGCTTAGAAATTTTGCATTCGGAATGGCGGTGTTTGTTTTTGTAGGACTTGCATCAATATCCTTCACACCACTCAGCCACTTGTGGTTAATTGGCGTCTCCGGGTTATCGGTAGAACTTGCAGATTTCGCAAAGACTGCGTTAATGCTCTATACGTTTTTCCCTATAACTACGGTGTGGATTAACTTCCAGAGATCTCTGCTTGTTAATGTTAGAAATACAAAACCGATTACATTTGCAACCGTTACGGAAATCTCAGGGGTTATTATTATGCTCATTATAACTATTAAATATCAGGGTCTTGTAGGAGTAACTGCTGCGGTAATATCCTATACGATCGGACGCCTTGCTGCTAACTTTTATTTGATAAAACCATTTAGATTTGCTAAAGCAAAAGTAATGGAAAGTGAGGTTTAGTTATTCAATAATTAGTTTAAAACCTTCCCCGTGAACGTTTACAATCTGAATCCTCGAATCGGCTTTTAAATAATTCCTTAATTTCGTTATATAAACATCCATGCTGCGGGAAGTAAAGTAGCTTTCGTCTTTCCAGATTTTTTTTAAAGCATCAGATCGAACAAGTAATTCATTCCTGTGCATACAAAGCATTTTAAGAAGTTCTGCCTCTTTTGCCGTGAGTTTATGTTCGCTGTTTTTAATTGCGAGCGTCCGTTTATCGAAGTTGAAATTATAATTGCCAATTTTGTACTCGGACTTTTCAAGTGAATTATCTATTCTGCTGCTACGTCTTAGCACCGCGTTTATCCGCATAATTAATTCTTCCATACTGAATGGTTTTGTAATATAATCGTCGGCCCCAAGTTTAAATCCGGTTAACTTATCATCAAGTAGTGATTTTGCTGTTACAAAAATGAATGGTGTTTGAGATCCAGCTCTTATACTTTCGGCAAGAGTAAAGCCATCAACCTTTGGCATCATTATATCTATAATACAAATATCAAATTTACTCTGGTTAAAAATAATTCGCCCATCTTCTCCGTTGAGGCAATGAACCACTTCAAAACCTTTTACACCAAGATATTCTTTTAATAATGTTCCTAAGTTTAGATCGTCTTCAACAAGTAATATTTTTGTTCTGCTGGCGGCCATTCTTATAAACTTACCGGAAAATTAATTTCGAATGTTGAACCTTCGCCAGGTTTACTTTTTAGTGTAATAGTTCCCCCATGTGCTTCAACTATTTTTTTACAATAACTTAGTCCTATTCCGTTACCTCTAACATTATGTATATTGCCGGTTGACACGCGGTAAAATGTATCGAATATTTTTTCTGATTGTTCTTTTGTAATACCGATTCCATTATCACTTATACTAATTTTTATTTTCTCATTATCGATCGTGGTTTTTATTTTTATTTCCGGATCACGTTCGTTATACTTAATTGCGTTATCAATAAGATTGCTGATGGAGTTGATTATATGAAAGCCGTCACATTTTAATATTGCTTGATTATTTGTCAGGTCCAAATCGATTTTACCGGTTCTCTTTTTCAGCACTTCTTCAAATTTTGTAATAGAGCTTTTAACAAGTTCGTTAATATCGTGTACCTCTTTGCTTAAATGTAAAGACCCTTTTTCAAACGCAGCAGTATTAAGTAATGTTTCAACCATCATTCCTAATCTCTCGTTCTCTTCTTTTATTATGGTAGTATATCGGTCTATTGATGAGCCGTTTTTAGTGAGGTCGGGTTCATTTAATGCTTCGCAAGCTACCGAAATTGTAGAGATAGGTGTTTTAAATTCATGAGTAATATTGTTGATCAGGTCGTTTTTTATTTCTGTAATTTTTTTCTGGTTGATAAACATCTGAAGCGTTTTATAAAACAATGCAGAGATAACTACAATTAGAACAATCGAAAGTGCCATAAGCCCGGAAACCGAAGAAAGCAAATACCTGTTCTTATCTGGAAAGTAAATAATAAGTTGATTGGGGGCATTAAAAATTTCATCCGGAAAAAGGTATGTTCTTGTTCTCGATTTTTTTAATTCACTTAAATTTGTTCCATCCTTAATTAGAACGAGTGTGTCCCGTGATGATTTGTAGATCCCAAAATAAAAATCCGTATCAATTCCTTTATTTATTAACTCACGTGCAATAAAATTGTTTAGCTGGCCACTGGTAATTCTCTCTTCAATTTTTTTACCGGTATTAACACGGATAATATCTGTTACAACGTCTTCAACAAGTTGCTTCCGTTTAACTACAAACGAATCGAGTTTACGCTGCCACTTAAAATTATTATTTATCAGAATTGTACCATGAGAAGCCGAATCATTTCTGAATAATACTATTCTCGAGCTGTCATTATTGCCGGACATATAGTTAAACTGATAATTTATTCCCGGTTTTTTTAAGGTGTCTGCAACAACTATCTCAATATGTTTTATGGAATCTGCCAATTTAGTTTGTTGTCTCTTCTTCATTCCTTTAATAATAATTGGTTCATTTTTAGGGGAAGAATGTTCAATTCTCTTAAATACTGTTTCAGCTACTTCCTCTTTATCAATTTTATCTGCAACCGAGAGAAGAGCATCATTAACATTTCTTTCAAACCGTTCCTCTTCTACTTTTATAACATTAGTCAACCAGAAAATCTGAATTGCGATTAAACCGATAACGGAGAAAGTCATTACCGTCACTATTATTTTAATACTATGCTTTTTCATGGATGCAAATTTAAGACAACCTGTTTATTATTTCCTGTATTTAACATTTTTTAACATTCTTTTAAGAATCTGTTAACAGATTTATGTTGTAAGAAAAGATAAATTTACAACCAAATTTCAAAGGAGAAGTTATGAACCAAACATTCACTAAAAAATTGTTCGTAATTACATTATTCTTTCTACTGGGCATCTTTAGTCTAACAATTCTTGCACAGGATAAAAAAGATGACCTCGATAAAAAACTTGATCAACTAAAAGGAAAAGTAGAAAAATTAACCGTCAAAGTGGATGGCAAGGATGTGGTATTTGAAGGAAAGGACGCGGAAGAATTAGCTAAGAAACTAAGAGCATTCGGTAAAATGCCTAATATGGTTTGGCTTTCTGATGAAGACGGCAAGTTTGAAGGTAAAGACGGCAACGTTATGATGTATAGATTTAATAGGAAGGGGGATGAATTTAATGTTGAAGCCAAAGGCGATGATACTAAAAAAATTGAAGTAAAAATTGAGGATGGTAACAAGAAAGTATCTGTTACTACCTTTAAAGACGGAAAGGAAGAAACCAAAACTTACGAAGGGGAAGAAGCAGAAAAATTCCTTAAAGAAAATGAAAAGGTGGGGAAATTTAAAATTATGGTTGATGGCGAACCCGGGATGGGTGACCATATGATTTTCTTCAATAAAAAATTAGATAATGAAGACGGATGCTGCTGCTGTAAAGGTAGAATGAGCATGAAACATTTTTCTCCCGGAAAAGGAAAGAAGATAATAATTGAAAAGATTGAAAAGGATTCTAAAGAATCCGGTAAGGATAAAAAGTAATTTTTAGAATTATTAGTGGCGGATAATTTAAGGTTATCCGCCAATATTTATAAAAACCACCCTACCGAATAATTAGGCAAAAAACTTTCCTTGCTCCTTTGCTTAATTCCAGTCATTTCTTAAATTCCATTGCAAATCAAAAATAATTGGGAATGCCAATGAAGCTAAAACTTCCACCATCCACCCAGAACTGGGTTTCTCTTGTTGGAGTAACAGTTGCTCTAATAAGTTTCTTTATGATCGTTTTTCTTTTTGTTATAAGTCTTACTCTGGATCAGGGAAACGCTTACCTGGGAATTGTAATCTATATTGCACTACCCACACTACTTGTAATTGGTCTTCTTCTTATTCCGCTTGGAATGTGGTTAAAAGTTAAAAAAGAGAAGAAGAAAGGGGAGGGGGATGTAAAAGATTTTCCTGTAATAGATTTTAATGATGTACGCCATAGAAATGCATTTATGATTTTCTCCGTGGGCTCTGCAATATTTCTGCTTGCCAGTGCCGTGGGTAGTTACGAAGCGTTTCATTATACAGAATCGGTTG
>CAZEBL010000234.1:0-4733 GCA_964510325.1 uncultured Melioribacter sp.
TTTCACAGGTTGAGAACCAGATTATCCTTCATACAGCTCCTCATCATGATGACATTATGTTGGGATATTTACCATATATTATTCATCTTATTCGCAATGCAACTAATAAACATCACTTCACTATTCTTACAAGCGGGTTTACGGCTGTCACAAATTCCTATATGCTCAAACTTGTAGAATCATTAAAAGAGTATCTTGATAACGGAAGCTTCATCCTATTATTCAATCAAAATTATTTTGAACCCGCAAGCGAATATGGAAACAATAAAGATGTAAATCTGTATCTCGATGGTTTATCAGCTCATAGTAGAACGATGCGTAAAGAAGCTTCTGCAAGGAGACTTTTAAGAAATATCATTGAAGTGTTCGGTATGGATAGCATTGAGGATGTTCAATCAAGGATTGTAGAACTTATAACATATTTTAATTCTCAATACCCGGGTAAGAAAGACACGCCGGAAGTTCAAAAGCTTAAAGGAATGCTTCGCGAATTTGAAGAGGAAATTGTTTGGGCTTACTTTGGTTTTAGCAGAGAGAGTGTTTCGCATCTTCGTCTTGGATTTTATCAGGGTGAAATTTTTACTGAAAGCCCTGAATTAAATCGAGATGTAATGCCGTTCGTAAACCTGTTGAGAAAAATAAAACCGACTATTATTACAGTTGCATTGGATCCAGAGGGCAGTGGTCCTGATACTCATTACAAAGTATTGCAAACAATTACAGAAGCATTAAGGATTTATGAAAAAGAAGTAGATGTTTCCAATTTGCGCATCTGGGCTTATAGGAATGTTTGGAATCGATTTCACCCAGCAGAAGCAAATATTTTTATACCGGTAAGTTTGAACTCTTTTGCTATAATGGAAAATATATTTTTGAATAGTTATGGTTCCCAAAGAGATGCAAGTTTTCCCAGTTATGAATTTGATGGCCCGTTCTGCCGTCTTGTTCAAAAAATTCAATCGGAGCAATATCAGACTGTTCGTTTATGTCTGGGTAAAGACTTCTTTATGAATCATGAAGTGCCGCGGGTGAGAGCTGCACATGGAATGGTCTATTTGCTTGAATTATCTCTGGATCAGTTTTATACTAAGTCAATAGAATTAAAAAAACTTTCTGAATTTCATTCGCATAAATAAAAGCTTATGGCTAAATACAAAGTTGTAGTAACGGGCGGTGCAGGATTTATCGGAAGTCATATTGTTGAAGCCTGGCTTGAACGTGGAGCAGAAGTTCATATCATTGATAATCTAAGAACCGGATTTATGTCGAATGTTAATTTGTTCCCCAAAGCGATTTTTCATAAGGGAAGCATTACCGATAGGGATCTTGTTTTCAAAGTACTTATGAATACAGATTATGTCCATCATTTAGCCGCATTTGTTTCAGTTCCGGAATCAATTGAAAAACCCGAAGAATGCTACGATATAAATATAAACGGTTTATTAAATGTTCTTGATGCATGTAAAGAATTCGGAATTAAAAAAATTGTTTTCAGCAGTTCGGCTGCTGTTTATGGCGATAATCCGGAATCGCCAAAACGTATTACAGCTAAAACCGGACCGAAATCTCCCTATGGGTCAACAAAACTTGAAGGTGAAAATCACCTAAGAAATTTTCACGATTTGCATAACCTTGGAACTGTATCATTAAGATATTTTAATGTATATGGACCGCGTCAAAATCCTCAAAGTCAATATGCAGCAGCAGTACCGATCTTTATTAATAACGCTCTCAATAATAAGCCGATTATTATTTACGGGGATGGGAGCCAGACAAGAGATTTTATTTTTGTTAAAGATGTTATAGAAGCAAATATTAATGCTGCACTAAACTCAGAGGTTAATGGTGTTTTTAATGTGGCTGCCGGAAGTTCAACATCAATTAAAGAATTAGCAGAAATAATAATTGATGAAACCAGCAGTAAAAGTAAAATTGAATTTCAAGATGAAAGACCCGGCGATATTAAGCATAGTCTTGCTTCTATTGATGAAACAAAAACTTACCTCCACTTTTTACCTAAATTCAGTTTGATTGACGGATTGAAAAAAACGATTGACTATTATAAAAGTAAAATAAATTAATCTTCTTAACTGTTTGAAGAATGGCACCCTATTTCATAACTTGAAAACATGAAAAAGCTAATCATTGTTACTCTGCTTATTCTGCTTTCACTTCTTATTTACATTTCGCAAGGCGAAAGCTCATTTATGCTTAATTCCTTCTCTAATCAAGAGAGAAATTATGTTAAAGGTATCTTAAAAAGTGAAACCGGAGCTTACAATAATATTACAGATTATTACTTTGATGTTGAATTCTCAGAAGTTAACAAGGAGATATTTGTTAAAGAAAATATAATCTGGAGAAATAAAACCAATAATTCTACTAACGAAATTTATTTTCATCTATATCCTAACGCATACAAAAGTAATAATACTCATTTTGCAAAAGGATATAATATTAATTTCCCCGAAGCTCAAACAGAAATAAAAATTCTTAAGTCCTTGGTAAATGGAATAAAAACCGACTATGAATTTGTATCCCCTGAGATTTCTAATCCAAACGATAGCACAGTTGCAAAATTTGTTTTAAATAATCCTGTCAATCCCGGTGATTCAATTCAAATTTATTTTGAGTACAGTCTTAAAATACCTGAATCAGTAAAAAGATTTGGTTATGCACGTGGTAGAAATTTTTTCTTTGTATCCCAGTGGTTCCCAAAAGTTGGTGTATTCGAAAATGGTGAATGGATATGCAGCCCTTACTATGCTTATCTAAACTTCTATTCTAATTTTGGAAATTATTCTGCATCTATTAAAGTACCGGATGGCTATAAAGTTATCTCAACCGGTATTGCAGTAAATAAATCTATTAACGATAAAATTACCACGTATACGATTGTACAAAATGGTGTTCACGATTTTGTATGGCTTGCAACCGATGAGATAATGCACCGCAGCGGTATTTATAAACGGAAAGATGGAACAGAAATTTTAATTCATGCTTATGTTCAACCGGAACGCGAGAAATATTTCTACAGATATATCGAAGCAGTTAAAAATTGTCTCGATTTCTACGAACAGAATTTAGGAGCATATCCATATCAAACTATTACGCTTGTGGATGTCCCCAGAACTTGCAATGCCGGTGGAATGGAATATCCTACATTATTTACAGTCAGTGCCGATCTTTTCTCTCCACAATCAACCGGCTGGCCCGAGTATTTGGTTGCCCATGAATTCTCACATCAGTATTTCCAGGGGATTATAGCTAATAATGAAGTTTATGATGCCTGGCTCGATGAAGGTTTCGCTTCTTACTTTGCAACTAAAATTATGTACAAATATTATCCCGATCTTTTAACCTTCTTTAAATTTGCTTCCTACATTCCTGTTTATGGATTGGAATTTTTTTCCTACAAGGAGATTCCAATAATTTATACTCTTGTCGAGGTCCCTTTACCCGAAGCTACGCAGAGTTTAGTATCTTACTACCGTAACATGACTATTGGTGCAATTACAGATACTTCTTTTAAGCAACCGTCACGATTGGCATATGCAGTTAATTCCTACAGTAAACCGGAACTTGTCCTTCAAACTCTCGAACGGTATATCGGTTATGATAATATGATGAAGATAATGAAGGACTATTACAGCAAATTTAAGTTCGCACATCCAAAAGGACAGGACTTTTTTAAAACTGTTAATAAAAATGTTACAGAAGATATGAATTGGTTCTTCGATGAATTTTTTAATTCAACTAAAATATTTGATTATAAAGTTACATCGGTTACAAAGGTTACTCCAACAGAATATGAAGTGTTAGCAGAAAGATTGCGGGATGGTATTTTCAAATGTGATGTTTACATTTATACAGATAAAGAAACATTAAAACAAAGTTGGGCTGGCAAAGAGCGCTGGAAAGTTTTCAAATTCAAAACAGAAAACGAAGTGATAGCAGCGGCGGTTGATCC
Source organism: uncultured Melioribacter sp. (assembly GCA_964510325.1). Taxonomy (GTDB): domain Bacteria; phylum Bacteroidota; class Ignavibacteria; order Ignavibacteriales; family Melioribacteraceae; genus DSXH01. The sequence goes on from CAZEBL010000234.1 coordinate 3,971, forward strand.
GCTCCGCAAAAATTTGCTCGATATCAATTTTGCCAATAATTCATATACAGTTGAATCGAGAATCTGGGCATCATGGTCGCTGGCAATTCGTGTTTTCTTCTGGGTTCAAAATGCTCTTATGATTTTAGGAAGCGTGGGATGATTCAATACATCAAAAATACAATTGTTCATGGAACACGTTCGGTTTTTCATAACGCACGTTTGGTAATCTTAATCTGGTTTTTTAACGCACTTTCTGCACTTGTGCTTACAGTACCGATATTAAATATTCTTATGGATAATTTAGGCAGATCATTGTTAAGCGATCAACTTACACTACACTTCGATTATATGTGGTATATTCAGTTCCAGAATTTATATAAAGTAAATTTCGACCAACTCCCTTTAAGCATTTATACTGTAGTTGGAATATATACTTTACTGCAAACTTTTTTCTTAGGAGGAATGATTTCAATTTTTCATATACCGGAAAAAAATCATATAGTAGACTTTTTTTACGGTGGTGTAAAATATTTTTTCAGGTTCGTTAAAATAACTTTGATCTCAATTGCCTTATATATTATTGCGTTTGTGATTATAGATTATATGGGTCAGTTAATTCACCTTAGTTTCAGAAATTCAGAAAATGTCCGACTTGAATTTTTCTTCTTTGCATTACGTTATGTTCTTCTGATTTTCTTTATAGGTGTGGTTTCAATTATAACAGATTATTCAAAGGTTTCACTCGCAGTTAACGATAGAACAAAAATATTCCGCGAAGTTT
>CAZEBL010000235.1:0-4716 GCA_964510325.1 uncultured Melioribacter sp.
TGCAGATACTTACAGCTTAACAAATTATAGAGAAGCCGAAACAGTTGTTGCTGATTATAACGCCCTTGTCGAAAAAGCAAAAAAAATTGGTAAACAACTACCCAAAGAATACCAAGATGCTTTCTATCAACTCGTATTACACCAGCCGGAAGCATCTGCTAACCTGAATGAATTATATGTTATGGTTGGTAAGAACCGTTTATACGCTAAACAGGGCAGAGCTTCAACAAATGATTATGCTAAACGTGCAATGGAATTATTTGTTAAAGATTCTTTGATAACCAATTATTACAATAATGTTATGGCCGGTGGTAAATGGGTTCACATGATGGATCAAACGCATATCGGTTATACATCATGGCAGCAACCTGATAAAAATTATATGCCCGAAGTAAGAAAGATTGATCTACCGGATGCTGCAGAAATGGGAGTCGCTATTGAAGGTTCAGAAAAATGGTGGCCGAAAGAAACTAGCGAAGCCGTGCTGCCGGAGTATGATTCATTTAATAAACAATCTTATTATATAGAAATCTTTAACAGGGGAATTCTACCATTTAATTTTACTGTTCAAACTTCACAGCCATGGGTTATTGTTTCCAATTCTAAAGGAAAGATTGAAAAAGAAAAAAGAATTTTTGTAAGCGTTGACTGGAAAAAAGCTCCGGGAGGCAAGACAATTGTTCCATTAAAAATTGATGGGACGGGTAAAAGTGTTACGATTAATCTTATTATCAAAAATTATAAATCTGTTAAAACAAATATTGATACATTTATCGAAAGTAATGGTTATGTTTCGATTGAAGCTGAAAATTTTTCCAGAGCAGTTGAGTCTGAATTAATTAAATGGCGGAAAATTCCGAATCTTGGGAGAACTGCATCGGCAATGACTATTGAACCTGTTACAGTTCCCGAACAGAACATTAATGGAAATAGTCCAAGAATGGAATATAAGATTCATTTCTTCTCTAAAGGTGAAATGAAAGTTAATCTGTTATTGTCACCCACGCTTAATTTTCAACACACAAAAGGTCTGCGTTATGCTGTCTCCTTTAATAACGAACCCCCTCAAATAGTAAATATTCATAGTGCCGATACAATTCCGGACTGGAAATATCCGCATGAATGGAATCAGAAAGTAAGCAATAATATTAAAGTAACAACCACAAGTCATTTTATTCAAAAGGAGGGAGAGCATATATTAAAAATCTGGGCGGTCGATCCCGGTGTGGTATTTCAAAAAATAGTTGTTGAAACTTATCCGGGAGGTATTAAACAGAGCTATCTGGGTCCTCCTCAGAGTTATAATAAATTTTTACGTAGAAAAAATTGAGCGGAGATAAGCAATGAAGAAAATTCTTTTAAGTTTACTCGCAGTAATTATGTCTCTTATAATTGTTAGTTGTCAAAACAACAAAAAGGTTGAAACGATGCTTGAAAAATCACTTTACGGGAAATTACCGGATGGAAGAGAGGTTTATCAATTCACATTGCATAATAAGTCCGGTATGAAAGTAGAAATAATTAATTTCGGTGCGATTGTAAGATCTATTTCAGTCCCGGATAGAAACGGCAAATTTGAAGATGTAATCTTGGGTTACGATTCATTATCGGGCTATGTAAATGATAATTCTTATCAGGGTGCTATTGTTGGAAGATATGGAAACCGTATTGGCAAAGGTAAGTTCAAACTCGATGGAAATGAATTTCAGTTGACAATTAACGATGGAGAGAATCATCTTCATGGCGGTAAAATCGGTTTTCATAAAGTACTATGGGATGCAAAAGTTGTCTCCGATACTGGCGAACCGGCCCTTGCTCTAACTTATGTTAGTCCCAATGGTGAAGAAGGTTACCCTGGTAATGTAACATTAACCGTAACTTATACACTTACAAACAAAAATGAATTACGAATCGATTACAAAGGAACAACTGATAAACCTACTATTCTGAATCCAACTCATCATTCATATTTCAATCTAACCGGTAATCCAACTAAAACAATTCTTGATCATCAATTAATGATTGATGCAGAAACGTTCACTCCTGTTGATAAAGGATTGATTACAACTGGTGAAAAAAAATCCGTCGATAAAACTCCAATGGATTTCAGAACTCCGTTTGCAATTGGTGCAAGAATAAATGATAAGTATGAGCAGTTGACTTTTGGAAAAGGATATGATCATAACTGGGTTTTAAGAAATTATGACGGCAAAGTAAACAAAGCAGTAGAATTGTATGAACCTGTTAGCGGACGTTTAATGTCGATTTATACAGATCAACCGGGAATGCAGTTTTATTCGGGCAATTTTCTGGACGGATCTATTAAAGGTAAAAATGGAATTAACTATCAATATAGAACCGGTCTCTGTCTGGAAGCACAATGTTTTCCCGATTCACCCAATAAACCGGAGTTTCCATCAGTAACTCTACGACCGGGGCAGGAATATAAACAAACAACTATTTACCAGTTTTCAACAAAATAATTTCAATCCAAGGAGAACTTTACTATGTCCGTATTACATCCTATTGATTGGATCGTTATTGCCGGGTATTTCACAATAATAATTGGACTTGCCTGGTGGGTAATTAAAAAGAGGCAGAACACAACAACAGATTATTTTCTTGCCGGACGACATCTTGGATGGTTCATTGTGGGCGCATCTATATTTGCTTCAAACATTGGTTCGGAACATCTGGTTGGTCTTGCCGGATCAGGTGCAACCGACGGAGTTGCAATGGCACATTACGAATTACATGCATGGTGTTTACTTGTACTTGGATGGGTTATGGTTCCGTTTTATATGAGATCAAAAGTTTTTACAATGCCGGAGTTTCTTGAAAGAAGATTTTCTCCGCATGCCCGCACAGTACTATCAGGAATTTCTCTTATTGCATATGTTCTAACAAAAATTGCTGTTGGAATTTTTGCCGGCGGTGTTGTTTTTGCTGTCTTACTTCCGGACATAAATTTTTGGGGAATGGATAGTTTCTGGGTAGGTTCCATTCTCGTAATTCTTATTACCGGTTTATATACAATACTTGGAGGTATGAGAGCAGTTGCATATACAGAAGCCATTCAAACTATTATTCTAATAATTGGGTCTGCACTTGTTACAGTTTTCGGTCTATCATATTTAGGTGGTTGGTCGGAACTCCGTTCAATTGTCGGATCAGAAATGTTTAACCTCTGGAAACCATTAGTCCCATCCGGAATTGAAGGAACATGGGCACCAATTAAAGAAGCCGGTAAAATGGCGTGGTACTTTAATGATAATTATCCATGGCTTGGAATGTTATTCTGTGCACCGATAATCGGGTTATGGTATTGGACTACAGATCAGTATATTGTTCAACGTGCACTATCTGCAAAAAATGAAACAGAAGCACGCCGGGGTTCTATTGCAGCTGCATTCTTCAAACTTTTGCCCGTTTTCATTTTCATTATTCCCGGAATTATTTGTTATGCATTGGCAGTCAGCGGAAAAGTACCTGTACTTCAACAACAACTAATTGGACCCGATGGAAATATTATCCGCGATAATGCACAACAATCTTTTCCATTAATGGTTGCAAATGTTTTACCTGTTGGAATTAGAGGAATAGTTGTAGCTGGATTACTTGCTGCTTTAATGAGTTCTCTTGCTGGCGTATTTAATGCGTCATCTACTTTGTTTACAATTGATTTTTATTCCCGACTAAAACCAAATGTATCGCAAGAAAGATTAGTCTGGATTGGAAGAGTTGCAACAGGTGTTATGGTGTTAATAGGACTAATGTGGCTTCCGGTTATTAAAGGTGGAAAAGGATTGTATGATTATCTTCAAGGTGTTCAGGCATATCTTGCGCCACCAATCTTTGTTGTTTTCTTTGCCGGTGTTTTTCATAAACGGTTAAACTCGAAAGGTTGTCTTGCAGCTTTATATACCGGCTTTATTCTTGGTCTTATTCGTCTTGCAATTGATACTCCCGTTAAGTTGATAAAAGATTTTCACTATGAAACCGGTTCTTTCTTATGGACTATTAATAATATTTTCTTCCAGTATTATAGTCTATTGATTTTTATTATCTCTCTTGCTGTAATGTTCATTGTTAGTTATATGACTGCTGAACCGGATTACCAGAGAATTAGTGGTTTGACTTATGGAACAGTAAATGATGAACACCGAAAAGAATCGAGAGCAAGCTGGGATAAACGGGATGTAATTCTATCTGGTTTGGTCCTTGTTCTTATTCTTGCAGCTTACTTATACTTTGTTGGATAATTGAACGGAAAATAAAATGTCTAAGTATGTAATAGGAATTGATTTCGGCACTAACTCGTGCCGCTCTTTGATAGTTGATGTTGCTAATGGAAAGGAATTAGCTACACATGTGTTTTCTTATCCATCGGGAAAAGACGGGGTGATAATTGATCCTAAAGATCCGCACCTTGCAAGGCAAAATCCTGATGACTATATAAAAGGAATTGAAGCAACTGTAAAAGGTGCATTAAGAAAAGCAAAGTCTGCTAAAAAGAATTTTAAGAATTTTGATGTAATAGGATTTGGCGTTGATACCACCGGAAGCAGTCCAATACCGGTTGATGAGAAAGGAGAACCTCTTTGCTTTAACAAACGATTTAAAAAAAATCCCGCTGCAATGGTCTGGCTATGGAAAGACCATACAAGTTTTGCAGAAGCAGAACAGATAACTAAAATTGCTTCTGAAATCCGTCCG
>CAZEBL010000236.1:0-4701 GCA_964510325.1 uncultured Melioribacter sp.
TTTATCCAATAGTCATTCAATAGGAGGAAAAAAATGAAAAAATTACTCTTCACTTTAACTGTCTTCTTTTTTGTAAGTGCAGTTGCTTATGCTCAGGTTCAAGTTCAAAGCGGCACTTTCTTTTATAGCAAAGATCAAAACAAAGACAATTATACCTTGCACACTAATCAGGGTAAAAGAATTGTAGAATATGAAATTAATTTCCCAAAACCATTCGATAAAAAACCAAAAGTAGTTGTAATGCCTTCATTACTTGATGCAGAAAGATCAACACAGGTTAGATACAGCATTAGAGCTTCGGGTGTATCCAGAGATGGATTTGTTCTTCTTGCAGAAGTATGGGGTGATACTCAATTAAATGCTATTGGTGGTTTCTGGCTCGCTCATACTGAAGATTAATTCCTAAGTTTTTTATTCAAGCCGTTCTTCAGATTATGTTGAACGGCTTTTTTGTTTTAAATACAGCAGTTCTTATCCCATTCCACTTAATTATCCAAACATATAGTAAGCCAACACAATTACTCACTTCTACGAAAAATTTTCTTTGTTTTGAATTTAATTCGCATAGCACGAAATAAATTATTCCAAAAGAGTCATTTTCTCTAAAGGAATAATATTTGTAACGATTTTATTATTTAGTTATTTGAAATGAATAATTTTAAGGGGGATTTAATGAGTCCAAGAATTTACTACCTTTTAATTCTTCTTCTTTATATCAACAGCTTTTCTTTTTCGCAATCTAATTTTAATGTTGATCGATACAATCAATTTTTGCAAACAAATAAAAATCTAACCTACAATGGGCTTTTATCATTGCATGATATCGGAACATTTAGAAGTAATATTAAAAACCCGCCGGGTTCAATTTTATATCTCGATTCCCTCGAAAGAAAAATTAAGCTAACCGTCTATGAGAAGGAATTACTAAGTAAACATGGGTTTGTGGTTACCGAAAGAATTAAGGCAATCGATTATCGATACATGTTCCTCGATATCTGGAGAAACGATATACCTGTTTTTATTACAACCGATGCTATACTTCATGCGTTGCATAGATCATACGATAATATTCTTAAATATGTTGAAGTAAATTATCTTATTCAAAGAATTACTGAATTATTAAATCAGCTACATTCTTCAATCCCCAAATTAGAAAGCAGATACTCTTCAGATTCATTGGTCGCAAGAACAATTCACGATGTCGATTTTTATTTAACCGTACCACGTAAATTGCTTAACACCAGCTTGCAACCATATTTTGAAAGTTCGAAAACCGAGGTTGATGAGTTTTTAGAGCTTATCAAAAATGAAAGTTTCATTCAAATTAAATTCTTGAGTCAATCTCCTCGGAATATTGATTTCAGCCAGTTTGTTACAAGAGGGCATTATATAGATAATAGTTATCCTCAGCTTTCAAATTATTTTAAGGCTATGATCTGGTTAGGCAGAATGGAGTTATATCTAAGTACGCCGGTTTCGGAAGATGTTGCTCCCAGTGTTGAAGATATTCAGAGGCAAATTATCGTCTCTAATCTAATTCTGGAATTAATCGATGTCTCCAATTCATGGAATATGTTTAATGAAATTGAAAAGACTATTTCTCTTTTTGTTGGAGAGCAAGATAATGTAACGGCTGACCAATTAAAAGAAACTTTTAATGAAGTAAATGTTCTATCCGCTTTAGATCTGACTGATCTAAGTAGAATTAAATCGTTTCAAACTTTGTTATCGCAGAAACCATTTAGCGGACAAAAAATATTATCGCAAGTATTATCAAACGCTCCATTTAATCCGGAGTCAATTAAACCGGCATCTGCATTTTTATTATTTGGTCAGAGATTTGTAATTGATTCTTATATAACATCGAATGTTGTCTTTGATAAAATATTATATAATAATCGGCGAATAGAACGTATTCTACCTTCAACACTGGATATATTATTTGCACTTGGCAATTCGGCGTCAGCACAACTCCTTAAGAGTGAGTTAGAAAAATATCATTACGCACCTAACCTTGCTGCTTTAAGATATCTTGTTGATAGTTATGATGATAATTTCTGGAGTTCTTCTATTTATAATTTGTGGTTGAATTCGATTAGAACTTTATCTCCTCCGCAAAACCGAAGCAATCTTCCGGATTTTATGCAGACAGGTGCATGGTGGCAGCAAAAAATGAATACACAGCTTGCATCATGGACTGAGTTGCGTCACGATAACATCTTATATGCTAAGCAATCTTACACCGGATGGATTACTTGTTCTTATCCTTACGGGTATGTAGAACCAATTCCTAAATTTTATGGGGCATTAAAAACATTTGCAGACAAGACAAAAGAAAAACTCTCCTCGCTTCCTATTATTTTACCAAGAGCAATAGTATATCTAAGATTCTTCTCTAACATTATGGATACGCTGCATACAATTTCAGTTAAAGAGCTTTCGGGATTAGAATTTTCTAAAGAGGAGAAATCATTTTTAAAGAAAGTTCTGTATTCAGTAGGAAGCTGTGGTGATCATGTTAATGGTTGGTATCCTGAATTACTATTTGATGTGCCCAACCTATTAGAAAGGAGCGATAAAAAAGATTATGTTGTTGCAGATATACACACTGCACCAACGGATGAAATGGGAATAGAGGTTGGTTATGTTAAGCATTCAGGTACAGGTCCAATTAATTTAATGATAGTTACAACTGAATTACCCGGCGTTGGGATGGTTGCATTTGCCGGTCCTGTTTACAGTTATTATGAATATACTACCATTAACTTCCAAAGATTGAATGATGATGAATGGAAAAATACTTACTTGAGTAAGTCTGTGCGTCCGGATTGGGTAAATGTTTATCTGGCTGACTCAAGTGGATATTCGAGGGGAGAAGGGGCAAAGTTAATTACAAGTATTAATTCAGGTACTAATTCTACTGAAAATTCTTTACCTGAGAACCAGATTATTGTTAGTAATTATCCCAATCCATTTAATCCTGAAACTACAATTCATTTTAATATACCTTTTAGTTATGCTAATAATCTGGCAGAACTAGCCATCTACGATATTAGAGGAAGGGTAATTAGAAAATTGCTTAAAGAAGAATTATCAGCGGGGTCATATTTTATTAAATGGAATGGAAAAAATGATAGCGGAATAACTGTAAATAGCGGAATCTATTTTTATAACTTGTGCGTTGGGCAGAAAGTAATTAATGGTAAAATGAATTTGATAAAGTAGTAAAATGAAAAAGAAAAATATATTTATCTATTTACTTTTGTGTGCAACAATTGTTACAGCACAATACAAAGTAACAACAGGTAACTTGTTAAGAATTAATTTTCATTCAAGTTATACAGATTTTACTGATACACTCTGGAATTGGAGTTCTACTTTAATTGAAAAGGAATATAAATCAGAAAGGTGTATTGGCGGATTCAATTTAAATTCCAGTGATTATTTGTTAATTGCTAATTCAAAGTTTAATCCATCTATAGAATATTATTGGTTTTACCTTATCAATATTTCTAAAAATGTAAAGTGGTTTTTATATGAAAGACCAAATTATCTTGATTTCAACGATCGTTATTTATATTATAAACCAAAATTGTTACCAATCCATAATGGCATCTGGATGCTGTTTGGAATTGACAGAACGGCACTATTCCTCCGAAACGATTCATTATATGATGGTCAGACTTATAATAACCTTAAGCTAATCCACATTGCAGGTTCACTAGAGAAGAATCATATTGCTGTGTTAGAGGGAGCACCAAGAATGTTATTTCTCTATGAAGTTGATCTTAATAATTCACCTGAAATAAAATTAGTTAGACCAATAACAATAATTAATGAACCGCTATATTATTCCCAATTACCCAGAATATTCCATCATTTTTCGGATAGCCTTTACATATTTAAAAATGAGTCCGATAATATCATCAACTTAGTTACATATTCAAATAATCAATTTATTTACATGAAGAAATTAAAACCGGAAGGCAATCGTATTACTATGCCGGATTTTACACCTCAATTCTTTATTAGAAATAAATATTTTTATTATGAAAATCTTAGTCTGTATTAAGAAACATTTAACAGAAATACTTTTGAATATGAGAATAAAACCAAAGTGCTTGATTTAAATGGTTTGGTTTACTGTTCTGACTTAGATTCAAATTACTATGCTTACTATCTTAACGATTCTATATTTGTCTATTCATTAGACAAAGAAGAAGTTATTTACAAAAATTCTATTTCCCCAATACAAAACTTTATTCCCGGAATTATGAGTCCACCTTATATTTATTACCATCAGGTTAAAACAATAACCGGTGTATCCGAACAGGAAGAACTGCCATCAGAGTTTACACTATTTCAGAATTATCCCAATCCGTTTAATCCAAGTACAACAATAGAATATACTATCCCTAACATAGAGTCGAGGCATGCCTCGACTCTACAACATGTTACTTTTATTATTTATGATGTACTTGGGAGAGAGATTGCAACTCTTGTTGACGAAGAGAAATTACCCGGTAAATACACAGTTCAGTTTTCCCCCGGACCAACATTGCCCTCCGGTGTTTATTTCTATCAGTGTAAGATTGGTCTTTTAACTGATGTGAAGAAAATGATTTTTCTGAAATAGAAGTGCAAGTCATACACAAAAAAATAACATTCAATATTATTTTCTAACATTTTCCTTTATGCTAT
>CAZEBL010000237.1:0-4691 GCA_964510325.1 uncultured Melioribacter sp.
GGTAATCACGATTTTCTTCACCGCGATTTTTTTGAAAAAGAAGTTGGTGCCATACTTTATCACGACGCTGTTGATGTTGTTCTCAACGGTAAAAGGTTTTACATTGGTCATGGAGATGGGCTGGTAAAAAATGATACTGGTTATAAAATATTAAAGCAAGTTTTACGGAATAAATTTTTACAGCGTCTTTATTCTGCGGTTCATCCCGATCTTGGGATTAAGATTGCAAGTTCAACAAGTAAAAAAAGTAGAGATTATACAGCTAATAAAAATTATGGAACAGTGGATGGATTATTAGAAACAGCCCGTTCCAAAATCGATTCAGGTTTCGATTACGTTTTATTTGGCCACTCACATCAGCAAACGTTTGAGAAATATAATAATGGTATTTATGTGAATCTTGGGAGCTGGCTCGATAATCCATGTTACGGTAAGTATACTAATTCATTTGAAATTATTGACTGGAAATAAAAATGATAAATAACCCGAATGTTAATTCAAGGAATAAGTCTAAGAGACCGAACAAAAAAACTTGGCGATATCTTTTCCTCTTTGTAGGGATAATTTTTATTGCAGCCTTCATTTTATTTACAGAATACATATTCGAGGGATTGCCTTCACTTGAGCAGCTTGAAAATCCTAGGCAGCAATTAGCAAGTAATGTTTATAGTATTGATGGTGAATTAATAGGTCAGTTCTTTAATGAGAACAGGATTGAAGTTAGTATTGATAGTATTCCACCACATGTAATAAATGCACTTATTTCAACCGAAGATAAAAAGTTCTATAAACACTGGGGAGTAGATGTTGAACGCTTTATAAAAGCAATGTTTAAGACTGTATTTTTATTTAAGAGGGAAGGTGCCAGTACAATTACGCAACAGCTTGCAAAGAATCTTTACAAGTTAAAATCAAAGAACGAAACACATACAGGAACAGTAATTAGAAAAATTCAGGAGTGGATTACTGCAGTCCAGATAGAAAAGACGTATACTAAACGAGAAATACTTGAAATGTATTTTAACATTTCATGGTTTGGGCACAGTGCATATGGAATAGCAATGGCTTCAAAAGTTTACTTCGATAAACCTGTTAAGGATCTTACTGTATCGGATGCCGGTGTGCTGGTTGCATTATTAAAATCTGCGGTTATCTACGACCCGTTCAACAAATATGATAATGCATTCAGAAGAAGGAACCTCGTTCTATTTAATATGATGGAAGATGGTTTTATTACAAAAGATCAGTATGAAAATCTTAAAAACAAGCCGATCAAACTTTCCTACAAAAAAATTGAAGAAGGAATTAAGGGAACTATTGCTCCTCACTTTGTTGAATATGTCCGTCAACAAATGACAAAGCTTGCCGATAAATACGGATATGACTTATACCAGGACGGATTGAACATATATACTACTCTCGATAGCAGGATGCAAAGAATTGCAAACAAAGCCACCGAGTTACATCTTAATGAATTTCAGAAACAGTTTGATAGAACCTGGAATTGGAATAAGTACAAAGGTGTTCTCGATGAGTTAATTGATAAATCAATTAAAAATAGAATTGAATACAAATCTGCATCAACACCTGATGAAAAGAGAATTGTATATAACCGTTTAAGGAACAATCATTCATTTATCGATTCACTTAAAAAAGTTGGTGAAAAAATTGAAGTTGGATTTGTTGCAATGGATGTAAAAACCGGGCAGATTAAAGCTATGGTAGGTGGACGCGATCAAAAATTCTTATACGGATTAAATCACGTTACCCAGATACGCAGACAACCCGGTTCTTCATTTAAACCGATTGTATATTCCGTTGCAATTGATAACGGATTATACCCGGCATTCCCTATTATCAATCAGCCATTCGATTATAACGGTTGGAGCCCCAAAAATTTTGACGGAAAAACCGGTGGTTTTACTACGCTTAGAGATGGATTAGCTCATTCAGTAAATATTGTTGCAGCAAGATTAATTATTGAAGATTATGCTCCTATGTGGAAGATTTTACGTTTTGCAGAAAAAATGGGGATTAAAAGTAAACTGGAACCATATCCTTCTATTGCATTAGGAACTTCTTTAGTTACCCCTCTGGAAATGACAACTGCATTTGCTACGCTTGCTAATCATGGTATTTACAATGAACCGATTTCTATTTTAAGGATAGAAGACAAAGATGGCGTATTGATTGATCGATTTACAAATCAAACCTACGAAGCAATACCGGAAGAGACCGCATACATTGTAACAGATATGCTTCGTTCTGCAATTGATTATGGTAGCGGTGCCGGTGCACGTGCACGCTTTAATTTCCAGAGACCGGCTGCCGGTAAGACCGGAACAACTCAGGATTATGCTGACGCATGGTTTGTTGGATATACTCCTCAGATTGCAGCAGGTGCTTGGGTTGGTTTTGATGATCAAAGAATTTCATTTACAGGAGATTACGGACAGGGTGCCCGCGCAGCTATGCCGGTCTGGGCTATCTTTATGCACGATGTTTATGAGCAATTGCAATTACCTGTTGAAGATTTTACTCCACCGGCAAGTGGTAATGTTGTTCCAGTTAGGTTTTGTAAAGAATCAATTTATGAATTAGGTGATCCAAGATTATATTCTAATGATTGCCGAACCGGTGTTCTTATTGACATAATGAATATCAAAGATATGCCTTCAACATTTGATGCATACAGAGATACTACAATGAGGATCTCAAACCGGTATTCAGTGCGGGATACTTCACACGAAGCAAAAGAAATACGGTAATTTTGAAATGACGCTGGATGTTCAGTAATTTTGCAACACAAATTTGCCCGGATGGCGGAATTGGTAGACGCGCTAGTTTCAGGAGCTAGTTGGTGCAAACCAGTGCAGGTTCGAGTCCTGTTCCGGGCACTTTCCCTTTCATTAATTCCCAATTTTTAATTAAATAAAAAAAATATTTTGAATGATTTACTAAATACCGCATACCAGAAAGCAATCGATTTTACAAAATCTCATTACGAAAATTTTCCCGTTTTTTCTCTTTTCATTCCAGTCGAATTAAAAAAACATATAGCAATTGTATATCAATTTGCCCGTCAAGCAGATGATTTTGCTGACGAAGGTGATGTAAATGAAACCGTGAGATTAGAAAACTTGCAAAGATATGAGAATCAACTTAATGAGTGTTTAAAAGGAATTTATGATAACGATTTCTGGATGGCGCTGCATGAAACTATCAATTCATTCAAGCTAGCGCAGAATAATTTTTATGATCTGCTCAGCGCGTTTAAACAGGATGTAACTAAAAAACGATATGATTCCTATGATGAATTACTGAATTATTGCCGAAGGTCTGCTAATCCTGTCGGTCGTATTATTCTCGAAATATTCGGTGTTTATAATGAAGCGGCCTTAAGATACTCTGATGCAATTTGTACGGCTCTTCAGCTAACTAATTTTTATCAGGATGTTTCCATTGATATAAAAAAGGGGAGAATCTATATCCCGTTGGATGAGTTAAAATCGCACGATGTTGATGAAAAAGTATTTGAGTTAAAAAAAAATAATACTAACTTTAAAACGCTTTTAATGCATCAGGTTGAAAGGACATCCGACTTGTTTTTAGAAGGTTGGAAATTAATCCCTTTCTTACCGGATAACTTGAAGAAACAAATTATAATGACGATTTTAGGTGGAGAAGAAATCCTAAAGAAAATAAAAATAAATGACTATAATGTTTTAGAAGTTAGACCCGAATTAGGTAAGCTGGATTTCATTAAAATATTTTTCAAAGCAAATTTCAAAAAATGGTAGATCAATCCAAACAGATAGCAAAAGAAAGCAAGAGTAGTTTTTACTATGCGTTCAGTCTTCTCTCTCCGGAAAAACGAGATGCGATGAATACCGTTTATGCATTTTGTAGAAAAACTGATGACATTGTTGACGAGGGCTTTGAACCGGATGATATCAAATATGAAAGATTGAGAAAATGGCGGATGGAATTTGAAAAAGCAATTTATGGCAGATCGGATTATCATCTGTTGAATAAAGTTGCTTCCATTATTAAGCAATTTAATATCCCCATCGAGCATTTTTTTGAATTGATTGTTGGAATGGAAATGGATCTTCAGCGGAAACGTTACTTAAGCTTTGATGACCTTGTTGAATACTGTTACCGTGTTGCATCTACTGTTGGATTAATGTGCATCGAAATTTTCGGTTATAAGAATCGTTCCACAAAAGATTATGCAATTAATCTTGGTTTAGCAATGCAGCTAACGAATATAATAAGAGATGTTGGAAAGGATTCTGAATCAGGTAGAATTTATATTCCTCAAAAGGATCTTGAGCAATTCAATTATTCAGAGAGCGATTTATTCCTGAAGAAATATAATCCGAATTTCAAGGCACTTATGAGTTTTGAAGCTGAGAGAGCTAAAACCTATTTTGAAAAAGCAAATAATTCCCTCTATTTTGAGGATAAACCAGCAATGTTTCCGGCAAGAGCCATGCAACATATCTATTCAAAACTTCTTCAGAAAATTGAAAAGAACGATTACGATGTATTACATAAAAAAATTAAGGTCAACAAATTCGAAAAAGCTGCAATTTCTGTTGGTGTCTGGGCAAAATATAGTCTAGTTTATTAATGAAAAACATACTTGTTATTGGCGGTGGCTTTGCCGGTTTAGCATCCTCTGTTTA
>CAZEBL010000238.1:0-4688 GCA_964510325.1 uncultured Melioribacter sp.
GCATCAAGAATTACATCAATATTTTCCTCAATAAAAGTATCGATATCAAGAAGTTTGGCTTCAAGATTTTCAAGTGCATTTCTGCTGTTGGAAGCAAAGATAAAATTTACATATGGAAAATCGAGCAACTCCGCCATTTGATCTGAGAAACTGATACTGGAATTATAATCCCACAGAGAATAATTTTCGTTGCCAACAACAAGAGTATTCTGACTTCCATCCGGTTCCTTATGAGTATCGAGAGCTATTTCAACTTCGGAGGAGAATCTTTCTTCAAATAAAATTTTGGTTAGAATAATTTCGTTTAATGAAACGTCCCCGCGTAAAAGAATTTTTCCAAGTGTTCTTTCTTCGTTTTCCGTTAAATAGAAGTAAGAATTTGAAAGTGTGCCATCGAAAGAGATTCCGGATTTTCCCGAAACAAATAATTCTCTATGGTTAATTAAATCCAGGCTTGGAATTAATGCAACCGCTTCCCTATCGTTTTCAAGTTCTTTAGATAATAAGGACGATTCCTTTAGAATAATTTCAAGTTGATCATTCTTTTCAAGAAACGATTTAAGAATCTTAGAATAAATATTGGAAGGCATAAATAACTTCATAAAATCTCCATATTTAAAAAATAAAAAACCCCGAGTAAACGGGGTTTCTTTGGAAGAATTGAAACCTACTTAACTCTCTTATCTTTAATTCGTGCAGCTTTACCGGAAAGCTCGCGAAGATAATAAAGTTTTGCTCTTCTAACTTTACCTTCACGAATAATTTCTACTTTAGAAATTTTAGGTGAGTTGTAAGAAAAGATTCTTTCAACACCAACACCGCTTGCAATTTTTCTAACAGTAAAAGTTTTATTCAATCCGGCGCCCCTGATGTTTATTACATCACCTTCGTAAGGCTGAATTCTTTCTTTATCGCCTTCAATAACTCTTACATGTACACGAATATGATCACCGGTTTTGAATGCCGGTATATCCGATCTAATCTGATCAGTCACTATCTCTTTTAATTTGTCCATTTGTTACTCCAGGTTATTTATTTTTTTCCACTTGTCAGTTAAATTTTTTGATTGCTCTTCTTTCCATTCTTTAATCTTCTTTTCATTACCCGAGAGAAGAACTTCAGGTATTTTCATGTTATGAAATTCTGCCGGTCTGGTATAATACGGAGCTTCAATAATATCACCATCCATTAAAGAATCATTAAGAGCCGATTCACTATCATTAAGAACGCCAGGTAGAAGTCTTACAACAGAGTCAATAATTACCAATGCGGCAATCTCTCCACCGGTTAGAATATATCTACCAATAGAAATTTCATCCGTAGCAAATTTTTGACGGACTCTGTCGTCAATTCCCTTATAATGTCCGGCAATTATTAAAATATTTTTAGCTAAAGAAAATTTATTAGCCATTTTCTGATCATAGAATTTTCCTCCCGGTGAAGGATAAATAACATGATCATATTTTCTTTCGCTCAATAATTTTTCAATACATTCAAAGAACGGTTCGGGTTTTAGAAGCATCCCGGGTCCGCCGCCAAACGGTTTATCATCAATTTGTTTATGCTTATCGTGAGCATAATCCCTAAGATTATGCACAACAATCTCAACTTTTTCTCTCTCTCGCGCTCTCTTAATTATGCTGGTACTCAGAGGACTAATAAGAGAATCAGGAACAGCAGAAATTACATCAATTCTCATCTTCATATAGCAAGTCGCAGTCGGCTACTAAATCGATTCTTTTCTTAACCGGGTCTATTTTTATTATATAATCATTAATTGCCGGGATCAAAATATTTTTATTGTTCTGATCTTTAACAACATAAACATCGTTGGCCGGTAGAACCAAAACATCTTCAACAGAACCTAAAAGAGCTTTAGAGCGATAGACCTTAGAGCCAATAATATCGTGAATAAAAAAAGTATTCTCGCTCAGTTGAACTGAATCTAATTCATTAATAAAAATTTGTTTGCCGATAAAGATTTTTGCATCATCAGAGGAATTAAATCCTTTAATTTTCAGCAAAAATTTTCCTCTTCTTTTATCTACTTCTTCAACCACAAATTCTTTTTTGTTACCGAAGAATTCAATAAAAATCTTTTTCAGATCGTAAAACCTCTCACTGAAATCGGAATAAGAATCAATAGCAACAAACCCATCAGAGCCATGCAGAGCAACAATTTTAGCAATTAAAATAAATTGATCCACAGAAGAATCCGAACAGGAACCGGATTAATCAAGAATTTTTAAAATTGCTCGTTTTCCTTCTTTAGCTGCAATAGCTGTAAGCAATGTTCTCATAGCTTGAGCAGTTTTACCTTGCTTGCCAATGACTTTGCCCACATCTTCAGCACCAACTTTAAGAGTAAGCTCAACGGTTTTGTCATCCGGAGTTACTTCATCAAGAGAAACACCGTCGGGATTATCAACAAGATGTTTTGCAATAAATTCAATAAATTCCTTCATGAGAGTACCTTTAATTAATGAATAAGGGTACGTATTTAAGGTGCCGGCTGAACCTTAAATGGAACAGCTTATTCGGAAGCAGTACCCTTTGCTTCCGCTGCACTATCAGACTTTTCCTCAGCTTTTTCAGCGGATGCTTTTTTGCTTTTAGCTTTCTCTTCACGCTTTTTCAGTTTAGCGGTAAGAGAAGCTTCTTTTAATTTTTTCCATTCATCAAGTTTAGCAGAAACCTGTTCTTCAGATAAACCTTTTTTTGTTAATTCCTGTTTAAGAATAATTCCTTGATTTGTCAAGATATTTTTAACAGTATCTGTCGGTTGGGCACCAACCCCCAGCCAATAAAGTGCACGATCTTCTTTTATTTCAACTGTAGCTGGATTAGTTTTAGGATTATACAATCCGATCGCTTCAATAAATTTACCGTCTCTTGGTGAACGCGAATCAGCCGCAACAACTTTATAAACCGGCTGTTTTTTCTTTCCCATTCTTCTCAGTCTTAACTTAACTGCCAATTTGTTTTTTCCTCCATATGATTTTTTATTTATTAATTATATCTAAAATTTTTCAGATTCATCATGCCGGATTTACCGGATTTAGAACTCATCATTTTAAGCATTCGCTGCATCTCTTCAAACTGCTTTATTAACCGGTTAACATCCTGAATAGAATTACCGCTTCCACGGGCAATTCTTTTACGTCTGCTTCCGTTTAATATTTTTGGATTAATCCTTTCCTTTTTGGTCATCGATTGAATGATCGATTCAACCTTTACCAACTGCTTATCGTCAATATCGGCATTTTTAATAGCAGAACCAAGTCCGGGCACCATACCGAGCAATGATTTTAAAGAACCCATTTTCTTAATCATTTTGATCTGCTTAAGAAAATCATCAAAATCGAATTTGTTTGCAAGTAATTTTTTCTCTAAGTCTTCAGCTTCTTTCTCATCAATCTGTTCCTGTGCTTTTTCAACAAGAGAAACTATATCGCCTTTACCTAAAATTCTCGAAGCTAAACGTTCGGGATAAAAAAGCTCAATCGAATCTAATTTTTCTCCAAGACTTGTAAACTTTACCGGGCGATCTACAACAGAGCGGATTGAAAGAACACACCCTCCTCTTGAATCGCCATCGAGCTTTGTAATTACAACTCCATCGAAAGAAACTTTTTCGTGGAATGCTTTAGCCGAATTTACAGCATCCTGTCCGGTCATAGAATCTACAACAAACAAAGTTTCAGTAGGATTGATCTTAGCTTTAATTGCGGCAGCTTCATTCATCATATCTTCATCAACATGCAGACGACCGGCTGTATCAATAATTACGGTATTCAAGCCGTTTTCTTTAGCATAGATTATTGCTTCGGAAGCAATCTTTACCGGGTCTTTACTGCCATCAATAGTGAACACCGGAACAGAAATTTGAGAACCCAGAATTTTCAACTGATCAATAGCAGCAGGTCGGTAAACATCAGCAGCAACTAAAAGAACATTTCTTTTTCTGTTTTTTAAGTACTTTGCTAATTTAGCACTGAAAGTAGTCTTACCACAACCCTGTAATCCTATCAACATTATAGAAGTAATTCCTGAAGGATTAAGCGTAAGTTCGGAACCGGTACTTCCAAGAAGCAGAGTTAATTCGTCATAAATAATTTTAGTAATTAACTGTCCCGGAGTAACGGAATTGATAACTTCCTTACCAATAGCTTTTTGTTTAACATCTTCAATAAACTGTTTGGCAACTTTATAATTTACATCAGCATCTAAAAGAACACGTCTTATTTCCCGTAAGGTATCCGAAATATTCGATTCGGAGATTCTACCCTGACCAGTAATTTTTTTTAACGCACGTTCAAGCTTTTCAGATAATTCTTCGAGCATCGTCTATCAACTCAATTAAAAGATAATAAAAAGGGAATTCATTTCAAAAGTTAATTATTTAACTTCCTTTTAGGGCATTTGCACCGGAAACAATTTCAATAATTTCCCTTGTTATAGAAGCCTGACGTTCTTTATTATAAGTCAAGTTCAATGAACGAATTAACTCTTTAGCATTTTCTGTTGCCATATCCATTGCTGTCATACGTGCACCAAGCTCGGCAGCAAAAGATTCCAGCAATGCGACAGGAATAAGCATACTCCGTCTTTCGCCGTAATATTATAAAGAACCGATAAAGTAGTACCGTTGGTCCCCTTTTCTGATCTTATTGTACTTCTCTTTGGGG
>CAZEBL010000239.1:0-4682 GCA_964510325.1 uncultured Melioribacter sp.
GGATTGAATCTGAATCCGTTTGGCCTCCGGAATTGACGATGGAACAAAAATGTGGGATTTAATTACGAGGCGTGCGCAAATTCCCGCCAGCGATGACCCGGCATTTCCGGTTGATGCAGCTGAAATCTCGCTAATGCCTAATTCAAGCGCTTTCAATGCAACAAGAGAGCTTGCCCGGTCTTTGTAAGATAATGTAGGATTTCGAGTATCATCAAACAAGAATAGTTCTTTGCCATCTATTTTATAATTTAATACCGGTGAACTACAAAGTTCTAATCGCGCAAGAATTTTATTTGATGGATATTTTTTCAGTGGCCAGAGTGATTTATACTGCCAGAATTTTCCCGGTGTTAGTCTTAGGAATTTTTCTTTCGATATCTCTTTACTTATTGCCTGATAATCATATTCAACTTTCAAAACTCCCTTTAGAGGTTTATTACGTTCTGCTTTTCCACAGACCGGACACAGATAAACAAAATTTTCTTCAATCTGTTTAGAAGAGAATTCTTTGCCGCAATCGAAACATTTGTAAAAATATTTAGTCATCTTTAATCCTGAGGAACGACGCGACGAAGGATCTACCAGCTTTCCTTTTCTCCCATAGATTCTTCGCTTCGCTCAGAATGACCTTAAAGGTCACATTGTTAATCCCATAATTGCTTTAGCAGTATGAAGCCGGTTTTCTGCTTCATCGAATACAATGGAAATATCCGGATTATCAAGTATTTCATCGGTCACTTCATTGCCTCTATCAGCCGGAAGTGCATGCATAAGCTTAACATTTTTATCCGCAAGTTTTATTCTTCTTTCGTCACAGATCCAGTTCTTATATTTATCAAGATTCGATTTCATTTCTTTTTTACATTCATCTTCATGCGACAAGTAATATTCCTCATCGTAATAACCAAATCCGCCCCAATTTTTTGGAATTACAATCTCTGCACCTTCAAATGCTTCATCCATATCATTAGTGAACTTAATACTTCCGCCGCCTTCTTTTGCATTCATCATTGCCTTATCAACAATTTGTTTACTGAGTGGAAATTCTTTTGGATGTGCAACCGTAACATCAATTCCATATCGCGGAAACAAAAGAATTTGTGTTTGAGGAACACTTAATGGTTTTGAGTGTGTTGTTGCATACGCCCAGGAGATTGTAACTTTTAATCCTTTTGTGTTTCGGCCTTTGTGCTCGAATATTGTCATCAAGTCTGCAAGTCCCTGGAACGGATGATAAACATCATCCTGTAAGGACATAACCGGTTTGCGTGAGTATTGAGCAAGCTCGTTAAGATATTTATTTCCGATACCATAGAAACAATTCCGGCAAGCAATACCATGGCCCATTCTGCTTAAAATTATTGCTGTATCTTTAGCAACTTCGCCATGTGTGATTTGCATTTTGTCCGGCGTTAAATCGTGAGCATGTCCGCCGAGCTGTGTCATTCCGGCTTCCATAGAGTTACGTGTTCGTGTTGATTGCTCGAAGAACATCATGAAAAGTGTTTTATGAGGTAGCCAGAGTGTTGGTTCCTCTGCATAAAATTTCTTCTTCAGTTCAAATGATGTTTCAAAAACAATGTCGAGTTCTTCCTTTGTCCAGTTATCCTCTGTTAAAAAGTGTTTGCCTTTGAATTTTAATTCCATTGTGTCTCCTTAGAAAATAGAACACAGATTATTATGATAGTTATGATTTTTTATGATCTTTAGTTAAGACTTTTCTTCTTAATTGTGGTTCTTTGCCAAAGTTAAGCAATAAACCCACTTCAATATCAGTTGCTTTAAGATAGTTAACAAGCTGACATTCATGTTCTTCACATATTGATTCTGCGGCTTTTAATTCAATTATTACAACATCATTGACTATTATATCAGCAAAATATTCTCCTACATCTTTGAGATCGTAAAAAACTTTTATGGGATACTGATTTTTACATTCCAAACCAAATTTAGCTAATTCGATAAGCATCGCACGTTCATAAACTTTCTCAAGAAATCCGTAACCAAGTTTATTGTAAACATTGTAGAATGCTTTGATAATTTTTTCAGTTATCTCGGAATATTTATAGTTTTCATTCATCATATGCCTCATAATAGAACGCAGATTATTATGATCTAATATGATTTATTATGATCATTTAAAATCATAAACAATCATAAAGATCAGCGTTCTATTTCCTTAATAATTCAAACGGAAATAATGAATAAAACTTCGTTGCTTTTATCAAATCATTAAGAACGATTTCCTCTTTCGAAGAATGTGATAACTCTTCTTTACCCGGAGCAAATCCTATTGTTGGAATTCCAAAATGTCCGGCAGTTGCAACACCGTTAGTTGAAAAACTCCATACGCCGCACTTAGCTTTTCCAATAGCGGCTTTGCTGGTTCTCATTGCAGTTTCTACATAAGGATGTTTTTCATCATAATACCAAGTTGGATAATATGCCTCAGTTGAAAATTTAAGTCCTGTCCAGCATTCGCCCGTAACATCGGGGATCGAAATTTTTGCATCGCTCTTATGCTTTTTAATGATCTCCTTTAGTTCTTTAATGACGCTTGATTTATTTTCCCCCACAGTCATTCTTCTATCAATATGAATTTGACAGAAATCCGAAACCGAACACATAGATGGAGCATTAGAAATTATATTACTTACCGTTATTGATCCTTTACCAAGAGGTTTTTTCGGTTTTAATTTTTTATCGAGCTTTTCAATATCGGCAACAATCGGCATCATTTTATAAATCGCATTTATACCTTTCTGATTGTGCGCACCGTGAGCTGACTTACCGGTAGTAGTAATTTTCAACTCCATCCTTCCCCGCTGACCGCTATATATTTTCAAATCTGTCGGCTCACCCAGCAATACAAAATCCGGTTTAATTCCTTCATTTTTTATAATATGATAAAGGGGATAGCCATCAGCATCCTCTTCATATGCAGAACCAACGATATATAGTGTAAATGGGAAATTGCTACCGAATAGTTTTTTAAGAATTTTACCAGCAATTAAATAACCAGCCATTGCCGGTTTTTCATCCACTGCACCGCGTCCATATATTTTACCGTTTTCAATTTCTCCGGCAAACGGAGGGTGTGCCCAGTTTTCTGTTTCGGTTACCCGGACTGTATCGATATGTGCATCGTACATAATTTTAACAGGTCCATTTCCAATTTTCCCGATTGCATTTCCGAATGAATCGTGATAAGCTTCATCAAATCCGAACTCTTTCATTTTACTCACTATGAACTCTACGATTTCTTTCTCTTCTCCGCTATAACTTTTTATCTGTACCAATCTTTGAATTAATTCGAAAAGATTTCCCTTTTCATTTTCAACCGCGTTAAATAGATTTTCTTTCATTTTCTTTTATCTCTTTATTTCCAAATAAATGAATTATTATGAAATTTTCTGTTTATAAATTAACGATAATTAGAGATATTTACATCTGATAACTGAGGTATTAAAATGCCTGACATAATGAAACCCTTATCGTTATTGCAGATACTCAGCCAGATCTTCAATGAAGAAAAAAATCATTCGAGTGTCTTCGGAATAAAGAAGGAAAATTTTTACAGAATAAAAAATGCGAGCGGATTCAGGTTTTTAGAAAATCAGCTTGAGCTACCAATTGGTCCGGCTGCTGGTCCTCATACACAGATGACGCAAAATATAATCTCAGCATATTTAACCGGCGGAAGATTTTTTGAATTAAAAACTGTACAGAAAATTGATGAGCTAAAAATTGATCGCCCATGTATCGATGCACAGGACGAAGGATATAATGTAGAGTGGTCGCAAGAGCTTAAACTCGAGCAATCATACGACGAATATTTGAAAGCTTGGCTCCTTTTACACATAATTAAAAAATACTTCTCAATATCACAATCGAATGACCCCGGATTCATTTTTAATATGAGTGTCGGTTATGACCTTACTGGAATAAAAACCGAACGAATGGATAGATTTATCGAGCAGTTAAAGAACGCAGAATTAACTGGCAGTTTTAAAGAATACAAGAAAATGATTATCGACCATACCAAAAAAGAATTGAACGGCGATAAGGAATTAATAAGAGTAGTTGAAAACATTTCACCTAATATTTCAAATTCAGTTACACTTTCTACAATGCATGGTTGTCCGCCAAATGAAATTGAATCGATTGTAAAATATCTTATCAAGGAAAAGGGATTACATACTTATGTTAAGTTGAATCCGACACTTCTTGGTTACGATTTTGTTAAAAACACATTAGAAATTCTCGGTTATACAAAAGTATTTCTCGATAAATATTCATTCGAAAATGATTTACAATGGAGCGATGCGGTTTCAATGCTATGCCGGTTAAAAGCATTCGCACATGAAAATGGTAAGGAATTCGGAGTAAAATTATCAAACACTCTTGCAGTAAAAAATAAAAGACAGATAATGCCCGGCAATGAAATGTATATGTCGGGACGGGCTCTATACCCCTTAACGATTAATCTTGCATACAAAATTGCAGAGCAATTTAATGGCCAAATAAATATTTCATTTTCGGGCGGCGCTTCGGTCATTAATACCAAAGAAATTCTTGAGACAAGTATAAAGCCGGTAACATTTGCAACCGAGCTATTAAAGCCCGGAGGTTATAATCGATTACGCCAAATTGCTGATTCAATAAATGATATTGCGCTAAAG
>CAZEBL010000240.1:0-4678 GCA_964510325.1 uncultured Melioribacter sp.
TAAACGACCTTGTAAAAATCTGCAAACCCCGTTACATGAAATTAACCGCTAAGTTTAATACACGCGGTGGAATCTTCTCGGAAATTATTGCAGAACAAAGACGAAAAAAATTGAAAAAGAAATTCGTTTGACTAATCCTAACTCCTTTTCTAATTCAATTAATTATACATTATAAATTATTCATTGAACATTAATTCAGGGAGTTAACATGGCAAAGAAAACAATTAAAAGAAGCTGGGCTGAGCCATTTAAAATAAAAATGGTTGAGCCGATTAAAATGACAAATAAAGAAGACCGTGAAAAAGCTGCTAAAGAAGCCGGTTATAATACGTTCTTATTAAAATCAGAAGATGTGTATATTGATCTATTAACCGATAGCGGAACAAATGCAATGAGCGATTACCAGTGGGCAGGAATGATGCTTGGCGATGAAGCTTATGCAGGAAGCAGAAATTTCTATTACTTATGGGACAATGTTAAGAAGTATTATGGAATGCCTTACCTCGTTCCAACACATCAGGGTCGTGGTGCAGAACACCTTGTTTCTAAAGCTATGATTAAACCGGGCGATTATATTCCCGGTAATATGTATTTCACAACCACACGCCTTCATCAGGAACTTGCCGGCGGAACTTTTGTGGATGTTATTATTGATGAAGCACACGATTCCCAAAATCTTCATCCATTTAAAGGAAACATCGACCTCCAGAAACTTGAAGACCTGATCAAAAAAGTTGGCGCTAAAAAAATTCCTTATGTAAGTATGGCCGGTCCGGTTAATATGGCCGGTGGTCAACCATTCTCTATGGAAAACTTAAAAGCTGTAAAAAAATTAACCGATAAGTATGGTGTTAAACTCTGGTTCGATGCAACACGCGCCACAGAAAATGCTTATTATATAAAAGTCCGAGAAAAAGGTTATGAGAACAAAACAATTGCACACATATTAAAAGAAATGTGTTCTTACTTCGATGGATTATGGGTAAGTGCTAAAAAAGATCTTATGGTTAACATCGGCGGATTTCTTGCAACACGTAATAAAAAAGTCTATGAAGAAACACGCAACATGGTTGTTATTTACGAAGGACTTCATACTTATGGAGGATTAGCCGGACGCGATATGGAAGCAATGGCTCGGGGTATTGAAGAAATGGTTCAGTTCGATAATATTAGAGCACGTATCGGACAGATTGAATATTGCGGTAATCAACTTGAAAAATATGGAATACCAATGGTCTATCCTTTCGGCGGACACGCAATATTCCTTGATGCAAAAAGATTTTTACCTCACTTAAAACAGGATTTATTCCCTGCTCAAACTCTTGCTGCAGAAATTTATATTGATAGCGGTGTTCGCGGAATGGAAAGAGGAATTGTTTCTGCCGGAAGGGATCCTGAAACAGGTAAACATCGTTATCCAAAACTTGAACTGGTTCGTTTAACTTTCCCGAGGAGAGTTTATACACAAGCTCATATTGATGTTATGGTTGAATCGATTGCGCAGGTTTATGAAGATAGAAAGAAAATAAAAGGATTGAAGATGGTTTACGAACCTAAATACCTTCGCTTCTTCCAGGCAAGATTTGCAAAAATATAGTTGAGTAAAAAACATTTTAATTGTCGGGGTTTGACTTGTCAAACCCCTCTTTTTATGGAAAAATTTTATGATGGATCCGATTAAAATAAAAGAGAAATATTTTTTAGATAGGGATAGAGTCTTTAACGATCCCGATCTATTGAAGGATCCATTTCAATTCTGCATTAAATATTCTGTCCTTGTCGAAGAATATATTGTTAAGGTACTTAAAGGAATAAAATTAAACGGAGCTGTTGCATCTGTAGGTAGTTTCAGCCGGAGGGAATTATCTCCTTATTCCGATATCGATATTATGTTCATCTTCGATTCTGTTGAAGGTAATGAAGACCTTATTAAGGAATGTGTTACAAAATTATGGGATGCCGGAATTGAAGTATCGCATACAGTAAGAGAATACTCCGATATAGAAAAATTTCTTCATTCAGATCTTCATGCATTTACACAGTTTATAGAAACACGGTTTATTCATGGAAGTGCAAGAATTTATAACGAGTGGAATAAACGGGTTTTTAAGCCGCTTAACGAAGAACATAAAAAGGAATTGATTCACGAATTTTTTCTTGATGTTAATTTGCGTTACCAGAAATTCGGCGATTCTGCAAAAGTTCTTGAGCCTAACGTTAAATATACCGCCGGGGCATTAAGAGATCTTCAGGTTATTGAATGGATTTATTCCATTAAGAATAATATTTTTTTAACAAGTCAGGAGGAAATCACTCAAACCGAATTATTCCTTAATGAACTTAAGGTTAATAAAATAATAGTTCCGCGCGCGGTTGCACGACTTCAAGAAAGTTACAAATTTATTCTAAGCACAAGAAATTATCTTCATTTAATATCCGGACATAAAAACGACCGGCTTGAGTTTGTCTATCAGGAAAAAATTGCTGCATTGGTAGGTTATACCGGCGACGGCTGGCATAAATATATGCACAAATATTTCGAATCGTCAAATATCATAAAAAGGTTTTCGCGGACGATGATGAAGCGATTCGAAGAAGAAATATCCGAACCGGTTTCGGACTTTCTTACTATTGAACTTGACGACGATTTTTCAATTAAGAACGGTGTTATATCGCTTACTTCAAAAACAAAACTTAACCTCTCATCAATCTTCCGTGCATTTTATTACAGGTGCATTAACGATGCCCGGTTTGATGAATTTCTCCGTTCGAATATTATCGAAACAGTTATTGATCACGAAGAAACTCAAAGTCTCGAACATCAATCGTCTGTTTTCTTCAGGGAAATATTAAACCTTCCTAAAAATGTTGGAAAGACGCTTGAAGTTATGAATGAACTTGGTGTGCTCGGTGCTTTTATGCCGGAGTTTAAAGAGCTTATAGGATTTTTCCAGCCCGGCGTATATCATTGTTACACTGCAGATGAACATACATTGATTGCACTTAAAAATCTCGAGAATCTATCACTCGAAAATAATCAGCTTGGTAAAATGTTCCGAAGTCTTGAGCGTAGAGATATTTTATATCTTGCTGTTTTATTCCATGATATTGCAAAACCGATAAGTATTTCCGGTCACGAAATTATTGGCGCTGAAATAGCAAACTCCGTTATGGAGCGGCTCGGCTACGATCAGAAAGAAATTCAAACGGTTCAATTTCTTGTAAGGATGCACCTTGTAATGGAACAGGTTGCATTCCGTAGAAATCTCAACGACCCATCAACTCTAAATAATTTTGCAATTCAATTCCCTAATTCCGAATGGCTCGACCTTTTATATCTTCTTACTTATGCAGATTTATCAGCAGTCTCTCAGGTTGTTTGGACTCAATGGAAAAGCGATCTTCTTAACGAGTTATACCGCAAAACCAAAACGATGATTGACGAAAGAATCTCCGGTCAGGACCTATTATCATCAACAATACAGGAGATAATAGGAGAATCTGAATACTCTGACGATGAAACTTTCCGCAGCCACATAGAATCGATTGACGATCTGGGATATCTTCAACAATTTACAACCGAAGAAATCAATAAGCATATTGAAGAGATTGAAAAGGGCTCTCCGGTTAGTGTTTTTTTTAAGGAAGAGGGGGGATTTACTACAGTTACAGTAATAACCCGTGATTCCGAAGCATTGTTAGCAAGATTGTGCGGAACACTTGCAATAAACGATCTTAATATTCACGATGCAAAGATATACACGCGAAAAGACGGAATTGTAATTGATAGTTTTAACGTTACTGATTTTAGAACCG
The DNA here is from genome assembly GCA_964510325.1 of uncultured Melioribacter sp. GTDB lineage: Bacteria > Bacteroidota > Ignavibacteria > Ignavibacteriales > Melioribacteraceae > DSXH01. Next base: position 3,817 of record CAZEBL010000240.1, read on the forward strand.
GTTCGGCTTTAATAGAATCTCGTTATGAAAAAATTAAGGATGATTTATTTCTTACAATTGATAATCAATTGCAGATTACCAAAGAATTCAGCAAAATAAAATCGAAGTGGTGGAGGATTGAGAACAAACTTTTCAAGCGTAAAGGAAAAATAAAAATTGTATTCGAGAAGCACGATAAATATACAATTATAGACGTCTATTCACCTGATCGCCTTGGATTGTTATACCAGATCACAAAAAAAATGCATGAACTTGGTCTCTCAATTTATTTTGCTAAAATAAATACTAAAGAGGATGGAATTGTAGATTCATTTTATACGCTGGATAGAAATAGAAAGAAAATTTCTCCAAACGATTATCAATTAATTACACTTGAATTAACTGAAACAATTAACGAAATGTTATAGGTGATAAATTGAATTTTATGGATAGAACAAACCCCATCGGATTTTTCGATTCCGGAATAGGCGGACTAACCGTTGTTAAAGCTGTATCACAATTACTCCCGAATGAAAATATAGTTTATTTCGGAGATACGGCTCGTGTACCATACGGTTCAAAATCGAATGATACGGTTGTGGAATATTCCCTTCAGGCAGCTAATTTTCTTCTTAGAAAAAATATAAAGCTACTTGTCGTTGCTTGCAATACTGCATCATCGGTTGCATTAAAAGATTTGAAACGATTCCTTACAATTCCGGTTATTGGAATGATTGAGCCGGGTAGCAAACTTGCACTTAGTGAATCCAGAAATGGAAAGATTGGAATAATCGGTACAAATGCAACGATTAATAATAAAGCGTATTCCAACGAAATCAGAAAATTAAATCCAAAGATTAAGGTTTACGAAAAAGCATGCCCT
>CAZEBL010000241.1:0-4674 GCA_964510325.1 uncultured Melioribacter sp.
CAACAACCCATTTGGGAGTATAATAACTTCCATAATTAATCCTATCTTTATATTTCAAATGAAGTTGATCCATTTAGTCCTATCTATTTTAAAACGGTTTTTTGATTAATTTCAAATGCAAACTATACTTTTGTTTGATGTTTTATCAAGCATCAGGTTCAATCAAAAGCCACATTTTCAATTTTAACTTACAAACAAACTACCAAAACAAATTATACTTTTCAATCATTTTGATAAAAGAGAAGCAGATATTCTGCTTTACGCGACACAATAAATTATTTTATTTCCAATAACTCAACTTCATATACCAGAGATGTAAATGGAGGGATAATAAATCGTTTTTTACCCTCTACCATTTTTGCATAAAAACCGTTATTGCCATAAGCAAGAGAAAATGGAATAATAACTTTTCTAATTTCGCCGGATTTCATATCACTCAGAATCTCATCAAGCCCCGGATTAATTTTAGTTGTTCCTACTGTGTAATTAAAAGTTTCGGGCTGATCGATATAATTGGTCGGTTTTCCATCCTCGCCTGAGCTTACAAACGGAAAATCTTTTAGCAAAGCAGTTCCTTTGTAAGTTACTTTCATTACAGAACCTGTTTTAGGTTTATCGCCCGCACCTTCTTTAATTACTTCGAATTTAATTCCGCTTTTAGTTGTCTTTGCTTTAGGTAATAATTTTTTAATTGCAGCTTGTTCGTCCTTAGCTCTCTTTTCTTCTTCAAGCTTAACTTTAGCTTTTGCATCGCCAACCATCTTACGGAAAGATTCATCCGTAACTTCAAATTTATTTGCTTTCTCACCGATTCGGGTTATCGAAACACTCTTAATTGTATCGCCCTGAACAATTTTGTTGACAACATCCATTCCTTCTGCAACCCATCCAAATAAAGTATAATTACCATCTAAATAAGAACGGTCGCCAAGTGTAATATAGAACTGACTTCCATTTGTATGCGGACCGGAGTTTGCCATTCCAAGCATTCCGGCTTTGTTATGACTTAACTTCGTATAAATTTCATTCGGGAATTCGTAACCGGGTCCTTCCGTTTCCTTGCCCGTATTCGGCATTCCGGCTTGAATAACATGACCGGGAACTACACGATGCCAGATACTGCCATTGAAATATGGTGTTCCTTCCCTTAGTGCATCGTTTTTGATTTTACCTTCTGTAAGTCCAACAAAGTTTGCAACGGTCATAGGAACGTTTTCATAATCCAATGCTAATGTTATCCTTCCTTTGTTTGTGTTTAAGTCCGCATAAATTCCATCGGGCAGAAAAGCGCCTTCGCGCGGCAGCAGATTATCTAAGTTTGCAATTTGATATGCGAGCAATGCGTAGATAAGTGCGCTGTATTCCTGTGCATCAGGAATGGTTTGATCGTAGGTGTCCAGTAAAGTATGCCATGTTGTTCCGTATTGATGAGGACCTTGAGTTCTAAGCCATGGTGCCGGAACTCCTGCCATTGTAAATGAATGACTGTCTGTTCCGCCACGACCAGCTCTTCTGATTAATCCAGTTTCCTGAAGTGCGAATTTATATTTGAGTTGAAGATTTTCAATCGGTTCAATGACTGGTTTAATGTAATCGAAAATTACTTTTGGAACACCCATTCCAACAACGGGATTTGTTCCGCTATCATTATTCAGCATAAGAGAAATTTTAGAAAGCTTATCTTTATTTTTATCGACCCATGCTCTGGAACCGATTAACCCGCGTTCTTCAGCAGCATAAAGCTGAACCATAATTGACCTCTTTGGTTTAGCACCGGCTTGAACGAGTAATCGAATTGCTTCCATCATTCTCGATACCCCTGATGCATTATCAATCGCACCGGTTGCATGATCATAAGAATCGAGGTGCGCACCAAGAATTACATATTCATCCGGAAATTCTGTTCCGGGCAACCATGCAATTACGTTGTGGTATTTGACCGGTCCCTGGTAGAAGAAATTACGAATATCAAATTCAAGAATAACTTCTTCGCCTTTTTCAACCATTGCTTTTATCTCGTCGAATTGTTTATCGAGTAACTTAATATCGGGTAAAGTTGGAAGATCATTCCAGGATTTTAGATTTCTAATATCGAACAAGCGGAAGGGAATTCTTGCAAGCTGAATTGTACCAAGTGCGCCGTATGAAATTAATTTTTTTGTGGTTGAGCTAATTGAATCACGGTCGCGGGGGTAGCCAGTATTTTCGCCGTCAACAAGAACCCATGCACCTTTAATTTTATCCTTCAGCAAATCAATTTGTGTATCAGCTTTAGGAAGTATAACAACATGACCTTTCTGTTTCCCTTTTGTTCCGGCAGTATAACCGGGTGTTCCGAATTCAAGATACATTTCGTTTGGTTTAATCATTTTACCGAACCACGGACCGCGGTTAAATCCAACAGGTTCCTCTGCAACAAAATCGAGTTCGGCTTTAAGTCCCCAGGAAAGGAATTCATTAAGCGCCCAGCGAGCAGAGTTTGTATAGGCATCCGATCCGGTGGACCTTCCACCAAATCGATTACATAGAACATCCTGATGAACCATTGCGCGGTTATCTGTTGTTCCCAGCTCTACTATTTTTTGAAATACAGGATCCTGTTGAGAAAATACGTTGAGTGTGAGAAACAGAAAGAGAATAATTATGGAAAGATAGCGTTTCATAATAGTTCCAAGTTTGTTAAGAGTAATTATCTAAAATTAATTAAAACATTTATGTGCACAAAGTTTTCTTTATTCATATTTTGCAATTGAAAAAACATTGAAAACATTCAATGTGAATTTATGAAAGGGGTAAAATTTTTTTTCCTATGTAGTTTTCTATTTTTATTCTCCTCCGAAATAACCGCACAAGCAACTTCTCCCGTAACATTTAGCGAAATAATGTTTCGTCCACAGGAAACTAACGGGGAGTTTGTAGAGTTATACAACACCTCTGCAACGGAAACAATTGACATTGCAAACTACAAATTCAAGTACTACACCTCTTCTAATAATAATCTTGCAACTGTTTCTGGAGGAACACTTCTTGGTCCCGGCAAGTTTGCTGTAATAATTCAGGGGAATTATGATTGGATAAACGGGGTTTACAAAAATTTGATTCCAGCCGGAACCATTGTGATGAAAACCACCGGGAATAATTTCGGTTCATCGGGAATGGCAAATGAAACAAGCCGGGAAGTGTATTTGATTAATGCTGCCGGTCAAACGGTGGATACTTATACTTATTCTGCGGATAATGCTGCTGGTGTTTCGGACGAAAAAATTAATCTTACGAAAGATAATGCTGCAGCTAATTGGGCAAACTCAACTATTCTAAATGGAACTCCGGGCAAAAAAAATTCTGTATCGCCCACCGATTACGATTTAAGTATTCGCTTCGAAAAATCTTTACCGGCAATACCAACCGCACTTGATTCAATGTTTATAACTTTTGTTGTAAAAAATCTGGGACGGGTAGCGGCAAATAATTTTATTATAGAATTATTTTATGATGCTAATGCAGATTCAACAGGTCAACAACAGGAGAATATATTCACGGGAAATTATACAAATCTTGCTGTTGGTGATTCGATTATAATTACAAAATCATATTTTCCTAACAATCCCGGTGAATACAATTTTATTGGATTAGTTACGTATGCGCCGGATGAAAAACTCACTAACAATAAAGCGGTAAAGAAAATAACGGTTGCTGATAAACTAACTATATATAATGAGATTGTTATCAACGAAATAATGTATGCACCCACAGGTGATGAACCGGAGTGGATTGAAATATATAATTCTTCTAACCGGACAATAAATTTACGCAACTGGCGTATTGGTGATAACTCGGCGACGGTTGTAATCTCGAGTAGCGATTATTCGCTCTTGCCTAAAGAGTATCTTGTTATAAGTAAAGAATCGACGATTAGCACTATTCACAATATAACATCAAAATTGTTAATTAGATCTTTGCCATCCTTAAACAACAGCGGTGATGACGTTCTTCTCCGTGATTTGTACTCAAGAACAATTGATAGCACAAAGTATAACCCGACATGGGGCGGAAGCACCGGCGGCAGATCACTCGAACGAAAATCAGTTACGTCCTCGAGCCTTGATGCAAACAACTGGGCTACTTCGGTTAGTAAAAATAAATCAACGCCCGGCAAGGTTAATTCAATTTCTCAAAAGGATTTTGACCTTACAATTGTTTCTGTAACAGGAAATAAAAGCTATGTTGAAATTGGTACAGATTTAACACTCAATATTACAATTAAGAATCTTGGCAGAAACAGAGCGGAGAATTATGGATTGAGTTTATTCAGGGATGCCAACTTTGATCTTATTGGAGACGAATCGGAACTTTTTACACGTCCAAGCCTTCCATTGCTTCAACTCGATCCCGACCAATCTTTTGAAATTACGGTAACAATACAAAATGTTTTATCCGGAGCTAATCAATTTCTTGTTCAGGTTGATTTTGCAAATGATGAATTTACAGACAACAACATTGCCCCGTTTAATATAAACGGAGTGCAGTTAAACGAAGTGCGGGGCGATCTTGTAATAAATGAAATTATGTATGCACCAACATCACCCGAACCGGAGTGGATAGAAATTTTTAATAAGAGCACTAAAACAATTAATCTTAGAAAGTACCAGGTTGCAGATGATGCAACAAAAGCGA
>CAZEBL010000242.1:0-2809 GCA_964510325.1 uncultured Melioribacter sp.
ACTAAAAGCCCAATCAGGGATCAATCGAGAGAAGCAGAACTTCTAAAACGAATTATAAGAATTGGCAAGAAAGAAGGTTTGGATTCCACTTACATCTCGAAGATCTTTTATGAAATTATAGATGATTCGGTCAGATTGCAGCAGAAATATGTTCAAGCAAATAATTCAAATTCCGAAAGAAAAAAAATAATAACAGTTGCAATTCAGGGTATAGAAGGTTCTTATAGTTACTTGGCTGCTAAAAAATATTTCTCTGCTTCAAAGACCAAGTTCAAATTTGTTTTTAAGAAAAGATTTGATGAAGTGATTGCATCGGTTGAAAAAGGGGAATCTGATCTGGCCGTTCTTCCAATCGAGAATACAACATCAGGCGGTATTAACGAAGTATATGATCTTCTTTTACATACATCACTTTCAATTGTTGGCGAAGAAAAATATAAAGTAAACCATTGTCTGGTAGGACTTAAAGATATAAAACTTGATAAAATAAAAAAGGTTTACGCACACTATCAGGCAGCTTCTCAATGCAGTAAGTTTATTGAAAACATTCCGAATGCTTCAATTGAATATTTTATTGATACTGCAATGTCCGTTCAGAAAGTTAAAGAGGAAAACAATCCTTACTTTACTGCAATTGCAAGTGAAGAAGCTGCAAAGTTATTCGGACTAAAAATTTTAGTTCGCAATATCGCCAATCAAAAAGAGAATTATACAAGATTTTTAGTTGCTTCAAGAAAGCCACAGATAGTTGATAAAAGAATTCCATGTAAAACTTCAATTGTAATGGCAACATCTCAAATGCCCGGCTCTCTTGTAGAAGCTTTGAATGTATTTAAAAAGAACAATATCAATCTTACTAAACTTGAATCGAGACCAATTATTGGAAATGCATGGGAAGAAATGTTTTACCTCGATTTTGAAGGAAACATTCAGGATGAATCAATTCAGAAATTACTTGATGAATTCGGGCGGTATGTTCGCTTTATGAAAGTGCTCGGCAGTTATCCTTTCCAGGAATTAGTAAGAACAAAACTTGAACCGGGAAAAATTGATTTTTTAGATACGCCCGAAATGGGATTAACAAAAGAAGAAGTAGTTAAAGAAACTCCTCAAGTAATATCCAGGAAAAATAAAAGTTACCGGTTAGCAAGTCGGGAATACAAAAAAGAGGATACTGTAATAAAAGTGCGCGATGTACTTATTGGAGGAAATAACTTTGTTGTAATTGCCGGTCCCTGCTCAGTTGAATCTAAAGAAATGATACTTGAATGTGCACAGGAAGTAAAGGAATATGGCGGACAAATTTTACGAGGCGGATGTTTTAAACCGCGAACCTCTCCATATAGTTTTCAGGGATTAGGTTTAGATGCACTCGACGATCTAACACAAGCCGGGAAATATTATGATATGCCGGTTGTTACAGAAGTTCTCGATACTCCTTTTGTTTCAATGGTTGCTAAGACTGCCGATATATTACAAATAGGTGCACGCAACATGCAGAATTTTGCATTACTAAAAGAGGTTGGCAAAACGCAACAACCGGTTTTATTAAAGCGCGGAATTATGGCTTCTATAGATGAATTATTAAATGCTGCAGAATATATTTTATCCCAGGGAAACCGTCAGGTAATTTTATGTGAACGTGGGATACGAACATTTGAAACAGCAACAAGAAACACTCTTGATATAAGTGCAATTCCTGTGCTTAAAGAGCTTACACATTTACCGATTATTGTTGACCCATCTCATGCAATCGGTCAGCGGGATAAAGTGGCGCCGTTAGCTAAAGCCGCAAAAATAGTTGGCGCTCATGGTATAATGATCGAAATTCATCCTGATCCCGAAAAAGCATTAAGCGATGGAGAACAATCTCTCTATTTTAATCAGTACGAAACTTTGATGAAGGAATTATCGAATTTGTAATTAGGATTATAGTTAGAGCTTTTTCTGAATCTGAAGGTAGATTAAATAATAGCTTGCACTTGTTTTCATAAAAGTGATACCATAGTCTAAACCGATACCAAGGTGAATCCCTTTTCTTTCCGAATCCGAGAAATCAATCCCATACAAAAAATTAAAAGAAGCACCCGGTTCCCATTCGTTAATATCGCCGAACGTTCTATCATTCAAATAAATTAATCCTGCACCCGGTTCAATATAAAACAGATCATTTAAATCAACTCTTAAAACTCCCTTTAAGTAATATGATCTTATGAACGGATAATATCTTAATACTCTACTCTCTGGAAGAAATTTCTCTAGCTTTTGAGCATAAATAAATCCAGTTCTGAAAGTAAGGTCATTAGAAAACCAGGGAAGAAAATCTAAATAAATTGAAGTACCCAGACTTGTAACCGAAGGTGAATTACCCTTAATTTCTCCAAGCCCAATAGAAGCACCAACATTTACTGATTTTATTTGTGCATTTGAAGTGCTTGATAAAAATAGACAAACTATAATGACCGCAATTGAAATTCTTATTTTCATTTAATTTTTCATTTCAGTTTTTGTTCGATACGCGGTTGTCCGGTTAAACATAAAATTATATATACGAACAGTCCAGGTATTATAAAAGTAATTATTGTGAGTAAAATCCAAACAACTCTAACGAGAATAATATTAATACCAAAGTAACCGGCAATTCTATTGCACACCCCGCAAATTATTCCATTCGATTGAGTCATAAAAAAAATTAATAAAAAATTGTAAGCCAAATACTTTTTTCAACTGGATCGGTAAATTCAACTCTATGTTTTTTATGAGCAGGAATTATTAAATAGTCTCCCGGCTTAAGATTTATTCTAGTGCC
>CAZEBL010000242.1:2819-4660 GCA_964510325.1 uncultured Melioribacter sp.
CTAGTGCCATCATCAAATGTAATTCCGGCATATCCGGAGATTAGAAGCACAAATTCATTTTTATCCTGGTCATACCAAAAATTTTCTGGAGACGAATGACCCCGCGAAACAATTCTTTCTACTCTGATAGAATCTTGCTGCAATAGAATGTCTAAAAATTCCTGATCGGATTTTTCTGGAATATCATAAAATAAATTTTTTACAACTATTGGTTTCATCATTCCGGATAATCTGCAATAATAAGTTTGAACTCATTTGCATTACTTGCATCTCTCAATACCGACTCTACTTCAAATGGGTCGAGGGGATTTGCAATATGCATCATGGATTTTTCAAATCCGGCGAGCAAATGGCGCAACAATTTTTTATTTATCAACTGACCACCGGTTGCAGCAGCTTGTTTGTTATAGAAGAGAATTATTTTCAACGGGATTTCTCTTTGTATTAATTCAACCAATCCGATCATACCTGCAGAAACAAATCCAAAATCGCCACTTAAAGCCCAGACGTTTTTATATCCGGCCATGTAAGCACCGATAGCAAGCGGAACTGCACCGCCCATGTAGGTAACTATATCAACACAATCGTAAGGAGGAAAAGCGAATGAACTTAATCCGCTTGTATCGCCGGTTACAATTTCTCCTCGGAAATTCTTAAATACATCGAATAAAGGAGCGTATTTAATGGCTGTGTTTTTTGCTCTCTCAGGAAAATCAACCGGCACCATCGGCAGATCAGGACGCAGAATGGATGTTGTATCTCCATCAAATTTTTTTGCAAGAAAAATTTTATACTGATAATCAGAAAGCATGGGATGAACTACGTGCTGGTAAATATCTCTTTTGTATGTAAAATTTTTCTTGAGATTATTTTTCTGTTCGAATGATGTTTCATTCTTAACTTCCAATGCATCAACAAGTAAAACAATTGGTAGTTTTACTTTTTCCGATTCATGAAAAGCATTTATTACATCATCGTAAACTGTATTTATAGATGATTGAACGAAACGTAGAGGAAATCCTTGAAGAATTGGAATGATCTCTAGAATGCTGTCTGAATGTTTGCCGCTTTTGTCTTCAAAAATAATTGTTACAAATCCGGCAGTAATTTCCGAATAGATAGAATCTATAACACTATTAGCTGCTTTCATTAAACCGTGAGCTTTCATTAACGATGCGGATCTTTTTCCGCAAATACTTGCACTATGCGAAATTGTATAAGCCACTTCTTCATGAAAAGAGAATTTATTATTTCTCATGCTCAGTTCATTAAATGCCTGGAAAGTTTCTGATCCACCATAACCGGGAACATGTGTTACAACATCAACACCAAGATCTATTAGTGCTTGTGCAATAGCATTTGCAACAGTTGTTTTCATATTCTTACCTTCAAATAATAAAATGAATGATAATCAGAAATAATTACAAAAAATTTTTATTTAGTTATAAAAGATTTTTAAAATCACTACCGGTCGGGTTTTGAAATATTCTCAATTCAAACTCTGGAATAACAGCAAGAATATGATCGAAAATATCGGCTTGAATATTTTCATAGTCCGTCCAATTTGTTGTTCCGGCAAAGACATAAATTTCTAATGGTAATCCGTCCGGGGTTGGAGGTAACTGACGGACCATAAATGACAAATCTTTTCTGATATTTTTATTCTGTCTCAGGTATTCAATAAGATATGAACGGAATGTACCGAGGTTTGTAAGATGTCTCCCATTTACAAGTGTTGATTCGTCAATGTTGTTTAACCTGTTGTGTTCACTTATTTCTGTCAGTTTGTTCTTTAAGTATTCACTAATCAATTGAAATCGGGAGAATTTGTTCAACATTTC
>CAZEBL010000243.1:0-4620 GCA_964510325.1 uncultured Melioribacter sp.
GTAACTATAATCAAAACTCCCCTTGATATTATTACAGGATACTTTACTTTTAACCAGCCCCATAATTTAGCGAGCAGAATCATTACCACTATCAGTAATACTGTTATTAATGCTATCTCTATTAGACTCAGCGGAGTACCTAAAAAGTCAATTATACTTTTACCATCCCAGAATTTTTTATAAAGAATTTTTAAATGAAGCCAGTAAACCATAAGTGATTCTCTGCTTACATCGAGTATGAAAGAATTGTAATTTTCAAATCGGTTTATATAAAACCAGAAAACTCCTAGCAACATTATAAGTAATCCAACCCTCTGCAAAAAGAATAACGGGTTGGGCTTTATTTCTACAATTGAATCCGGCAATAATAAATTGAGCAACAGTACTGTTCCAAAGAAGAATCCGGCGCCATAATAAATTAAGTACTTAGAGAATTTCTCTTCTCCTATTTTCCCCTTAAGCTCAACATACAATTTTCCTAAAAGTGCACCGGTAAGGATAAACGCCAGCCAGGGAAAAAGCGGAAAGAGGGAACCGTGAATTCTATTAAAGTAATTTGCAATACCCAGTGGTATAAACTCTGCAAAATCTGTCTTCCATGCATACGGCGAGAATGCAAGAACAAAAATATCAAGCAACAGAACTGTTACATAGAATACTTTATCACTTTTAATAATTATTCTCAGCATAAGTAGAAGAATTAAACCGACAGCGATACATTGCAGTATATCGACTTTTAAAAATTCCTGAAGCATATGCGGATATTTGGGATTAGAGATTTTTCTTAGTGAGAGGTAGGACATATGAATTGAATAACCGGCAAGAAAAACAAGTAGAAGTCTTCCTAACTTATTCCAGAATTTCATTCCAAATTTTCTTAATTCATCCAGACCTTTTTGTAGAGATAAAACGAATACCATTCCGGATGAAAATGTAAATGCCGGAGCTACTAATCCGTTTATAAAATTTAAGTATGAAAACCACCATTCAGATCTTAGTTCGCTGCTTAAAAATATATTTACAACATGCACTTCAATCATTACAATTAGTGCAAGTCCTTTAAGCATATCAATAAATTGTGCGCGGTTTTTCCTTTCCATAGTTAAGCTCTAAATTTTTAATGGAAATTAAGAATTTTTTTTACTTTCGTTTAAAAATTTTTGTAGTGGAATTAAATTTTAAATTCTTTAGATTGCTACTGAAATCAAATTTGTGGGGGTAAAAATGAATTTGATATGCGATATTGAAACTGTCGGTTTTGAATTCGAATCTCTCTCCGAATCCCAGCAAGAATATTTACTTCGCTATATTGATCAGGAACCAGACCTTTCAAAAAAAGAATTTCTAACTGAAGAAGCTAAAAGATTTTTGAGTCTTTACCCGTTAACAGCTAAAGTTGTTGCTGTTGGATTGATGAACACGGAAACAGATAAAATAATGGTTTACTATGAGAATGAATCGGATCAGGATATTGTAATTGAAGAGAAGGGGATTAAATACAAACCGATGAACGAGAAGAATATGCTTCTAAATTTCTGGCAGTATGTTTCTAAATCGGAAAAGGTAATTACATTTAACGGCCGAAACTTTGATATACCTTTTTTAATGATTCGTTCTGCAATGCTTCAGATTAAACCATCTAGAAATTTAATGAAGTACCGGTATGATATAAGAGAGCATATAGATCTACTTGATCAATTGACTTTCTATGGTACGACAAGAAAATTCAATCTCGATTTTTACTGTCATTCGTTCGGTATTAAGTCTCCAAAATCGAAAGGAATTACGGGAATGGAAGTTAAAGAATTATATAAAGCCGGACGAATAAAAGAAATAGCAGTCTATTGCAGTGAAGATGTTAAAGCTACTTACGAATTATATAAAATATGGAATAGCTACTTAAATTTATGATTTACAAAAAAATAATGGAATTCCAATGAAAACCAGGAACATTGCATTTATTTTACTTCTTATAATTTGCAACTCGGGTCTTTCTGCTCAAACACTTAGAAATAAAGTTAAGGGTAAGGTAATCGATTTTAAAACCCATGAGCCGCTAATTGGAGTAAACATTTACATTAATAACTCTACAATCGGAACCACGACAAATAAAGAAGGTTATTACGAACTTTTAATTCCCGACGGTAGATTTGAAATAGTGTTTTCTATGATCGGATTCCAACCCGAAAGTAAATTCATTTATGTTATTAATGGTTCAGACCGTCTGCTTGATATCACTCTTAAAGAAAAAGTTTACGAAATAGAACAGGTACAAATTGAAGACCGTTTTTCTGATGAATGGTTTAAGAAATTAAATCTCTTTAAAAAATATTTATTAGGGCAAAATGATTTTTCCTCTTCTTGCAGAATTGAAAATGAAAATGATTTATACTTCTCTGGAGATTTTAATTCAATTTTTAATGTGCACTCTTATAAACCTATTAAAATTAGAAATAATGCATTAGGTTATAAAATGGAATGTACAATTATCAACTTTGAGATTGACAACAAAAACATATTCTGTACATATTCATTAAAAACAAGATTCATTGATATCGCAAATGGAGAGGTGACAAATAAAGTAATGTGGATGGTAAATAGAAGAAGAGCATACGTTGGTTCTTTAAGGCATTTTTTATACTCTGCTGTAAATAAAAATAATTTGGCTGATTTTGATGTTGCACTGGTTAAAAAAACAGATTACAAAGAAAAAGGTAATTTAGTTAAAACCAGGGATGAAATAATTAGCCATCCTGAGGAGCAATCTGATTACAAACTTTCATTTAATGGGTTACTGAGAGTAAGATATAAATACGAGATGGACTTTTCCTGGATTAAAATATCTGGCAGCGATACCTATATAAATCATAATGGATATTTAGTTAATCCCCTGAGTGTAATTCAGTATGGTAAATGGGCTTTTGATGGACTATCCAAATTATTGCCATTGGATTACATCTCTTTTTGATTTGTTTTTCATCATAACATTTTACTTAATTTACCTTTGGGTAAATTAAATAATAGATCTAATACGGCAACTATGAAGCTGAAGGAAAATAAGATAAATTACAAACGTAACTTTGAAGTAGCACTGATACTTAGTCTGGTTATTATAATTGTAATTTTCGAATTAACGCCTGAAATAGAAAATAAAAGGGAGAAAATTCCTTACTTTACAGAGCCGATAATAACAATAGCTGATATACCAAACACAAATCAATCGTCACCAAATAATTTAAGACCACCGCTGCCGGAAATTCCGTCATTATTTTTACCGATTGACGAACCGGAAATTTTATCTGATATAATTATAAAGGATAACATACAAAGTTTTGATAAAAGTGAAAAAGGGAGCAAATCAAATGATTTAAAAGGAAATTCAAAAGGAGTATATGAAGCTTCCTCATTTCCATTTGTACCAAGACAAATAGTTGAGGTTGTTCCAGAAAAAGTAGATGGGAGTGAAGGCACAATTAAATTAAAACTTCTTATCGGGAAAGATGGTTTTGTTTTAAAACATGAAGTACTTAGCAACACTGCAAACAATTCCAAATGTCTAACGTTTGTAATTAATGCAGTATATAGATCCCGCTGGCAGCCAATTGCATTCGATGGAGAAAAAGTAGATTACTGGCTCGAAAAAACCTACGTATTTAATTGATCATAAAATACATTTCATTTTAGTAAGGTTGAATTTATAGAACAGAAAAAGTAACTTCTTATCAAATTTTGGAGGAAGAATGGATTTTACAAAAATGATCAACTTTGTTGAATCTCATACAAACATTTTAGCCAGAGCTTACTACGAACAATTAATAAAATCGGAGTATATGACGACCTACCAGAAATTAGATGAATCAAAGGTTATCGCAAGGGAGGAATTAGTTTTTCAGAATTTTATTAAATGGTTAAAAAGCGGAGCATCCAACGACGAAGCAGAAAAGTATTTTGAGGAAATTGGTGCCGAAAGATATAATGAAGGTTTTCCACTTACAGAAATTAACTATGCATTATACATTACTAAAAAAGTATTCTGGAGTACAATAGCCTGGAAAAGAGAATTATTCGAAGATTCCGATTTCCCTCACCTTATTGAATGCATGACAATTTTAAATAACTACTTTGATCTCGGTAGTTTCTATTTAATTCGAGGTTACGTTCATGAGTTATTTACAAAACTTGATATTTCCGATAAACTTACGCGCGAAGAAATACATAAAATATTAATACGTGGGGCATTTGATGAGGACGACTTGGATAAAAGTGATTTTGTCTGGCGCCACGTTTAATGTATTCCTTGCTGTCTAATCAGTTATAATTAATTACGTGAAAATTACTTCATTTCTTTAAGTCATCTTAATGAGTAAAGCAATTTTAGTAGATAATATAACCGGTGTAATTCTTGCCGGTGGTAAAAGCTCACGTATGGGTGTGAATAAACCGTTATTAAAAATAGATGATGTTACACTGATAGAAAGAAGTTATGAATTAATGAAATCTGTCTTTACGAAAGTGGTTATCAGTACAAACAATCCCGATCAGTTTGATTTTATTAACTCAGAAAAAGTAAAAGATATTTATTGGGATTTTGGACCACTAAGCGGAATTTATTCTGCCTTA
>CAZEBL010000244.1:0-4604 GCA_964510325.1 uncultured Melioribacter sp.
ATTTATAGTAGATTGAAGGTGGTTTTCATCTATGAACAACCTTTAAAATAGGGCCGCGCACAGCCGATAACACCGCATTACTGCAAGGGTCGCGGTAAGGGGTGTCATGAAGTAGGACAAGTGGGTTGATTCTTGAAGTGTAGCGCGACCACATCGATTCGACTAAGTTAAGAGCTAACTAAGTCGAATCGACGTCAGTAATGCGGGAACGATATACGACATGTCGCGGAAAAGAGCCCGCCATCCGGGCGGGCAGAAATATGAAAAAAAAGAAGGCAAAAGATGTTTACTAAAAAAGAATTACAGCAATACTCACGACCACAAGTTCCCATTCCACCTAATTTTTTAGCTTCATCACGAACGCCAATTTGTCTTAATTCAATCCGCGTCTTGAATTCCGAAGCTAATTCTTTTGCTAATTCCCTGAAATCTACACGTCCATCGGCAGTATAAAAGAAGAAAAGCTTTTTCTTATCAAACTGAAAATGAACTTTTACTAATTTCATATTGAGATTTAATTTTGAAACAGTATTTCTAAAAAATGGCACTGCCCTTTCTTCATCCTGAATATTTTTTCTAAATCTTTCCAGATCATCAGAGTTTGCTTTTCTTATTATTGATGGGAGGTCTTCACCATATAAACCAAGAGCATGTCTCTTAAGTCTTACAATTTCGCCAACTAATTTCACCTGAGCAATTTCCAGTGAATCATCGTTATTAACAATAACAAAATCTTCTGGATAAATATTATTTATTAATCCATTTTCAACAATGCAAAAATTGCAATTAAGAAGACCATTACAATCAACTTCAACAATACTTCTAAGATCGATTGGAAGAGTCTGTTCAATTTCCGAATAACAGAAAAAACATCCGCTTTTATTACACAATTGCTGATTGATTTTACCAACAATAAGTGATTCGTAGGTATTAGTCTGATGATTTAATTCTTGATCGGGGCCGGTTATATTTGCCGAATTATTCTTTAAGAAGGAGATATCTATATGGTACACAATTTAATTCCTTAATGTAAATCCACGCAGTTCAAATATAAGGTTCAAAATCAAGACATTCAAGTTCAGATTCAATTCACATTTTTCTTCTAAAATTGAAAGCCTGTTATATAGCACATCTACCTTTGTGTTTCCATATTTGTCATTAAATTTATCTATAGTGTCTTTGAATTCGCTAAAATAATAGTCAGTTATAGAATATCTTTTTTTAAGCAAATCATTAAGCCATATTTTAATTAGTTTGATAATGAGTTTTACTTCTTCAATTGACTGGTAATTAAGTGAATTATTTAACTCTTGGATAGCGGAATAATATCTTCCACCGAATGAATATCTTAAAATAGAAATAATATTTTCGAGAATACCATTTATATTAGAATTAAGTAAATATATGGCAGAATGAATTGAACCTTCGGAAAACAGAGCTGCCTTAGAAGCCAGTTCAGGGGCTATATTAAAATTATTTATTAAAATATTTTTTATGGCCTCAGTACTCAGAGGATCAAAATTAATATTCCAGCATCTCGATATGATTGTTGATAGTAATTTTTCTTTTTGATTTGTCAGGAGAAAGAAATAATAACCCTCCGGTGGTTCTTCTAAACTTTTTAATAGCGCATTTTGGGATTGTTCATTCATAAGATGAGCATAATCAATAATTATAAATCGATATGGAAATTCCTCATACGAAGAACTCATAAATTTCTTAATATCTCTTATACTACTTATTTTAATTGTATTAGCATCCTCAATAAATATTTTATGGTATGGATTAGAAATTTTTTTCTGAATTTCTTCTTGATATGATTCAAGCTGATCTTTGGATAGTTTTTCAAAAGATGAATAATCAGCATCTTCGCCACGTCCGCGTGGTAATGGGCAAATAAATTTTAAAACTGGTTCCTGTAAAGAAGAAATTAATTTTAAAGCATCATTCTGGATTTTTTGATCGAAAGAGGAATAAAGAATTTTACAATACTGTAATGCAGTATTAAACTTACCCACTCCATCCGGGCCAGAAAAAACAAAGGCGTGTGGAACACGCCTGTTTAGAAAAAAAATATTTAATATTTCCTTTACCTTTTCTTGTTCGGAAATCAGTTCCCAATAATTCATTGAATTATTCCATCACTAGGACTTAAACTCTTCATCATCATTATAGAAGAAGTCTTCGTCACTTGGATAATCTGGCCATATATCCTCAATGGATTCATATGGCTCATCAGAATCTTCAAGCTCCTGTAAATTTTCAACTACTTCGAGAGGAGCGCCAATTCTTTCTGCATAATCTATTAATTCTTCTTTTGTTGCTGGCCAAGGAGCGTCATCCAAATAAGAAGCTAATTCGACGGTCCAGATCATATTTAACTCTCCTGAATGATTTTATTTTTTGACTATTTCAAAAAGTTCTACATCGTCATAAATAAAATTGCGCGGATTAAGCGGAATTCCATTATGTCTTACTTCGTAATGAAGATGGGGTCCGGATGTTAATGTACCTGAATTTCCAGTAAGAGCAATCAAATCTCCTCTTTCGATCACCTGACCTTGTTTTACACTTATTTGACTAAGGTGACCGTAAATTGTTTTGTATCCATAACCATGATTAATTTCTAAGGTAAGTCCTAATCCCCCTCTCCTACCAACAAATTCAACAACTCCACCACCCGGAGCATATACTTTTGTACCGATATCATTTATTATATCAATTCCATTATGCATTCTTCTGATTTTTAAGATTGGATGATACCTCATTCCGAAATCATCCATTATCGATCCTTCGGCTGGTTTAATTGCAGGTATTGCTGCATAGAGTTTTTCATTCTCTTTTAATGTGGTCTCAATTTCCTGATAATTGTTCGATTCCAATTTAACCCGTGTAGCTACACGATTTATATATGATTCCATCTCTTCTACAAAGCTGAACATGCTACTTGGTGAGGACGATTCAAATGGTTTAAATAGTGATCCACCTGTTCCATATAATTCATTATCTCTATCAACTGGTTCTAAATTTACTGCTAATCTTAAGTCTTTATCTTTTTCAGTTAATGATGAGATTCTTTGATCAAGGGTTTTATATTGTTCAAGAAGAGCATTGAATTTTTCTTTTAATTGTGCATTGGTACGTTTTAGAGTTTTGACTTGTGAATCGGGGTTAATGAATCCATCAAATACAAGATATGTTCCAAAAAGGAAAAATGAGATAAGTACTGAGAAAAACAGGACTAGAAATACAAATTTCTTGTAGAAATTTCGTATTTCAACAAATTTCAGCTTAGATTTTGAAAAGTAGTAAAATTTTTTCATAGCGTTTTGAGGTTGCGAAGATAATAAATCATTATTATGGTGTCAAGAATCAACAAAATATTATTTTATTCAAAATCATGCTCAAAATACTCCACGGAACGGTCCATTTTACTGGATTTTGAACTAATCCTGTCGGTAATTCTCTTTTGTAATACTTTAGCAGCGTCGTATCCGTAATGTTTTAATAGATAGTTAAGTGCAATAACTTCGGAAACAACGGTTATATTCTTACCTGGTAGAATTGGCAATTTGATATACGGAATATCAACGTCCAACAACGTAAATATAGAATCATCAAGACCGGTTCTTGTGTAGTCAGATTTTTCATTCCAAACTTCAAGTTCAATAATTACTTCAAGACGTTTCTGAAATCTAATTGCACGAACACCAAACATACTCCTTACATCGATTATTCCAATTCCTCTTAATTCCATAAAATGTTTCACTAATTCCGTGCCGGACCCCATCAAGATTTCTTCCCCTTTCTTAGTAAGAATAACAACATCATCAGCAACAAGGCGGTGTCCCCTTTCAACTAAATCCAAAGCAACTTCGCTTTTCCCGATTCCAGATTTACCAACAAACATCATCCCAACGCCATAAACATCAACAAATGAACCGTGAATTGATAATCTTGGTGCAAATTGGTCATCCAAAAAATCACTTACAAGGTTGAAGAGTTTTGTAGTTGTGTAGCCAGAGCCGAAAATTGGAATATTATAACTATTTGCAAGCTCAATCATCTCGTTAAATGGTTTATTGTCGTTGGTAATAATAAGGCACGGGATATCATACTTAAAAATATTTTCAAGGGATCGAGTTCGATCTTTAACACTCAAATTTTTAAGATACCTCATTTCAGTATTACCAAATACCTGAACACGATTGAACGAAAACAATTCAAGAAATCCGGCAAGCGGCAAACCGGGCCTATGGAGATTCTGATCTTTGATCAATCTATTAAACCCAACCTGATCGTTCAACAATTTTATTTTAAAACGGTCCTTAATATTGTTGTAGAAGAATTCAACAGTAATGGATTCTTTTTTAGTTATATTCTTCTCGCTAACCTTCATAATTTTTTCCTGGTAATTCGTTTTGTTTTAATTTTTTTAAGCTGTCTAATTACTTTTTCAATTGAAGCATCAACTGATTTTTCAAATTCAGTACTATCGCTAGAAACAGATATAACTTTACCGGGAATTTTAACAGTCAGTTCTGCAGTTTTAATTGAATCTGTTAAATGAGTAAAACTGAGCACTACATTTACATCAATTACCG
>CAZEBL010000245.1:0-4581 GCA_964510325.1 uncultured Melioribacter sp.
TCTATTGGGAAGTCATGATACTGAACGACTCGGTTCACTTGCTGTTAATCCGGATGGCAGATACGATCATCAGGGTAATGCGCGGGATAATAAAAATTTTGATGTGAGAAAACCGAATGAATCTGAGTATGCGAAAATAAAACTTGCATACGGAGTTCAATTTACAATGCCGGGCGCGCCGCAAATTTATAATGGTGACGAAGCCGGAATGTGGGGTGGTGATGATCCCGATTGCCGCAAACCTAATGTTTGGCCGGATATAGAATACGAACCTGAATCAACGCACCCATTCAATAAACCTCGCACGGTTGATGAAGTTAAGTTTGATCAATCAATGTTCGACTGGATTAAGAAACTTGCTTCCATAAGAGCTGCCAATAAAGCACTTTCACTGGGTGATATTAAATTTGAAATCGTTGATAATGATAACAACATCCTTGCTTTTAAGAGACATTGGCAAAGTCAAGAGTTCATAATCCT
This sequence comes from uncultured Melioribacter sp., assembly GCA_964510325.1. Taxonomy (GTDB): domain Bacteria; phylum Bacteroidota; class Ignavibacteria; order Ignavibacteriales; family Melioribacteraceae; genus DSXH01. Next base: position 481 of record CAZEBL010000245.1, read on the forward strand.
TATTAATAGGAATTCCAGTGCTTACAAACTGGACTTAAAGAAAATAAAGTTGATTTCTGATAAGAAAGAGATGAAGGAGTTAATTTCAGGAACCGTAATTAATCAAGTTAATTCTAATCTTGAATTACTTCCCTATCAAATAATGATTTTAAAATAATTTGGATGAGTATAAGAAAAGGCTGCCATGAGGCAGCCTTTCTTGTTGAAGATACTAACTAATTCTTATTAACTGTATAAGTTAGCTTTACTGGATCGAAACGGATTGTGTAATTACCAGCAGTAGATAGAGGAATATTAGCACCACCGGCAGATAAAGTACCACCTGAACCGCCGTAATTCAGATCCCATCCATCGTTTGCTCTGAACTTAAATTCACCAGCATTAAAATCGGCAATAATTTCCCACATCTTGCGTTGACCGTTATAGAACATATCAACATCTCGCGACCAATCGTATGGTGGAACAGCAGAACCGATTATTCCCCAATCATCAGTTTTATTAAGTGCAATTGTCTTTGCGCTTAAATTAACCGTAATTGAATAGACGCCTGAAGTTACAACGTAATTTGGTCCGTTTTGTTCTAATGTTCCGGTATAATTATTACCAGATTTAACTAAAGTGCCACCAAAGTTGATATCCCAATTTGGTTGTGTAGCAAGTTTAAATTCAGAATTGGCATTTGTACCATCTTTAATACGAATGATTCCCTGATAAATATTATTGCTGAAATCGTATGAATATAATCTTCCATTGACAGCACCCGGTGACCATCCCTGATAACCACCCGGTACATAAATCATTGGATAATTAATAACCGCATCATAAGGAGTTAAGCTTCTCGATTTTACATCGGAATAAACAGTTGGGACACTTGCAGCAACTGATGCGCCTACTCTATAATACACTGTTACTGCTGTTCCAATTGCATAATTCCAGGACAAGAGCAAAGCATTAACATCACCAACTTTTGCTGTTCCCTTTAATTCACCTGTTTTAAAAAGTGTAGCTACATTGCTTGAAAAATCACTCTTCGGGGACATCTCTAATGAATAGGTAGTCGAAGATGGAAATCCAAAATCTGCAGCTCCCCAGGAGAATTTTAAGCTGCTATCGGCATTAGCAATCGTAAATGAAACCCCTAGAGTTAAATCAGCAAGTGCTGGCTTAGAAGGACTTGAACTGATTATCACTTCATCTATCTCGCTTTCACAAGCGGAAAACAGAAGCGCAAACATTGCTATAAATAAAGTTAATTTAGTTTTTTTCATTTTTTATTTTCCTCACTCTATATAATACTTATCATTTTTAATAACCCGGATTTTGAACCAGATTTGGATTAGCATTCAAATCATTTACTGGAATTGGGTATAGGTCTCTGAATGCAGGTGTTTGAATTCCATTCTTAACTTTCCCTTTCCATTCCCAAACGTATGTACCGTTTGTAAATTGTCCAAAACGAACCAGGTCTGTTCTTCTATGACCTTCCCAATATAATTCTCTTGCTCTTTCATCAAGAATAAAAGGAAGGGTTAGATCAGACTGTTGAATATTACCGGATGCATTACCGTATGCACGCTGTCTTAAAGCATTAATATAGTTTACAGCAGTTGCAATACTTCCGCCAGAACCACCTCTTAATACTGCTTCAGCATACATTAAATATGCATCTCCTAATCTGAATAATGGGAAGTCTGCACTTACAAATGTAGGGTGAGCGTTAGGTGCAGCAGCGCCTGTAGATGTAACGTTTTTGAATTTCGTAACACCAATTCCATGAGTGAAAGTACCGACATTGGTAATTTCCCATTGCCAGCTCGATTTATCGAAGAAGAACATTCCCCGTTTATCAGGACCTTTGAATTGTGTGGTGTTATTAAAATCGCTTTCCTTAATATTGAACTTTGCAACAAAATCTTTAATAGTTCTAATTCCACCCCAGCCACCGTCAATTCCGTATAATGGCATACCGCCGCCATTGGATGCATGAAGCAGGAATGTCATTCCTCCATACTGCTGAGTATTCTGACCGTCGAAAGCAATCGGGAAGATTATTTCGGGACTTAAATTGTTATCTGCACTGAATAGTCTTTCATAATTATTATCTAGTGTATAACCGGCACTAATAACCCTGTTAATGTATGTAAGAGCATCAGTATATCTTTCTGTACCGGTATAAACCTTTGCATTCAAATACAATTTTGCAAGTAGAAACCATGCAGCACCTCTATCTGCTCTTGCATACTGATTCTGTTTTGGTGCAACAAGTTCATTTTCAATTTCTTTTAGTTCTTTTTCGATATAATTAAATAATTCAGTACGGGTTATTCTTTGAGGGAAGAATGCACCCGGTTTGTTTTCTTCTGTTACAAATGGTGTGTTTCCATACATATCAATTGCATGCCAGTAAGAGAGTGCACGTAAGAAACGAGCTTCTGCTTTAAATGCTTTTAGATCGGCCAAAAATGTACCTGAAGCAGAGCCAATATTGTCATTTACATTTCTGATAAATTCGTTGCAGATTGTTATAGTATAGAATATTCTCGAATAGAGTGCAGTTAGAAACACATCATTAGGAGCCCAGGTTTGCCAGTGGAAATCTTTTATTGTTGCATCATCCCATGCAATAATTGCTTCGTCAGTAGATAGTTCTTGTAATCCCCAGTATTGACGAAGGTAGTTACCAAAGTTTTCATCAATTCCCTGGATATCCGGACTTCCACCGCCACCGCCGGTTTGACCGCTGATTGCATAACTTGCATATAATTTGGCAAGTGCCTTTTTATATGCTGCTTGATCCTTAAAAACATTATTAAGAGTATTTACATTTGGATCTATCGGCTCAACATTCAAATCTTTAACACATGATGTAAAGATGAACGCCGAGATTAGTGCTACCATGGTTAAAAAAGTTATTTTTTTCATTTTCATATTCCTTCTCAAATATTAGTAATTAAGACTAATTGACAACATAAAGGTACGTGGTCGTGGATAAATATTATTATCTATTCCATTATCAACTTCAGGATCTAGTCCGGTATATTTTGTAATTGTAAATACATTCTGTACAGATAATCCAATACGTCCGCTTGTATTATTACCGAAAAGTGATGTGAAATTGTAACCAAGGCTGATGTAATCTAACTTAAAGTAAGATGCATTTTCAAGGTAAAAACTGGACCAATATTGTGCCGTCATAAAATCAGTCTTTCTTACATCGGTTAAAATATTAGATAGGAATCCGCTTTGATTATAAACTTGCTGATACAAAGCTCTGTTAGATGCATTGTTGTTATAAACATAATTACCCAAACTAATTCTACCTGAGAAGCTAAGATCAAATTCCTTGTAATTTACTTTTGATGAAACTCCTATCAGATAATCAGGATCGGGCGATTCGAAATAATATTTATTTAATTCATTACCAGCAACGTTTCCACCCTTACCGCTTTTATCAACATATAATCCTTCAATTGGTTTGCCGTTTGTTCCGTATACTTGATTGAATAAGAAGAACACTCTTGCCGGCATTCCAACAATAAATTTTTGAACATTGTTACCAACACCACCGGAAATTCCGCCGGTATTTACGCCTGTATAAGCAGGATCATCAACCAGTGTTAATTTTGTAATTTTATTTTCATTGTAGGTTAAATTAACACCTAATTCCCATGAATAATCCGATTCTAAAATTGGCGTTACATTTAATCCAACTTCAAAACCTTTGTTTTCCATTGAACCTACGTTGGTTAATAAGAAGTTAGAGAAGTTACTACCAACAGGTATAGGAATATTGTTTAACAAATCATCCGAAGTGTTTTTGTAAATATCGAAACTACCGGAAACTCTTTTGTTAAGAATTGTAAAATCTAATCCGGCATTTATTGATGTTACTGTTTCCCATTTCAAATTTGCATCGTATGCATCCGGGCGTAAAGTGGGATAAAAAGTATCACCAAATTGATAATATGCACCAGCAGTGCTGGCAGTATAAGTTGGAATGTAAGGATAATAATTTCCGCCAACATCCTGTTGCCCGGCTTTACCCCAGCTTACACGAAGTTTAAGTTCATTAAGAAAATCTGATTTGCCGATTATCGGTTC